>NZ_BAAJYR010000029.1:0-26343 GCF_057546605.1 Acidovorax sp. KPB24-03
CCGCTCCGGTAGCGGCCCAGGTCGCGCCGGTGGCCTCCATGGCGGCCCCAGTGGCTCCGGTCGCTCCGGTGGCTCCGGTGGCGCCAACGCCCGTGCCAGCCCCCGTGCTGCAGCCTGCTGCCGCTGCTCCAGCCCAAGCCGCAGCCCCTGCCCAGCCCAATGGCGCCATGCCACGGGTCCAGGCATTCACCCTGCCGGTGGACGAGCTGAACCAGGTCGCCCAGACCTCGGGCCTGCAGTGGGTCAACTCCGATGCGGAGAAGATCGCCGCCGCGCAGGCCGCCATCGCGGCCGAACCGCGCCCGGTCCATGTGCCGCGCGAACGCCCCCCGGTGGTGGCGATCGATGAAGGCCCGCTGGTGCTGGTGGAAACGCGCCGCGACCTGCGAGACCTGACGCTGCCGTTCGAGCAGCCGCCCGCCGCCTGATGCGGCGCCGCCGGCCCGCGGTGCAATGCCCCGGGCCGGTTGTCGTCTTTGCTGGAAAGCCCGCTGCCGGGCTTTCCACTTCCCCCTCCGAGGTCACCGGACCATCGCGACCCCCATGCTGTTCCTGCTGTCTCCCGCCAAATCCCTGGACTACGACACGCCCCTGCCCGAGGGCGTCGGGCACACGCTGCCGCAGTTCGTCCCCCAGTCCACCCGGCTCATCGAAGTTCTGCGGCAGAAGTCGCCGCAGGACGTTGCCGCCCTGATGGGCATCAGCGACCCGCTGGCCGCGCTGAACGTGGCGCGGTATGCCGCATGGCGTCCGAAGTTCACCGCGGCCAATGCACGCCAGGCCGTTTTGGCCTTCAACGGCGATGTGTACGAAGGCCTGCAGGCCCGCTCGCTCACGCTGGATGAGCTGGACTGGGCCCAGCGCCATGTCGCCATCCTGAGCGGCCTGTACGGCGTGCTGCGCCCGCTGGACCGCATGCAGCCCTACCGCCTGGAAATGGGCACCCGGCTCACCACCGATGCGGGCGCCAACCTGTACCAGTTCTGGGGCGCGTCGATTGCGGAGCACCTCAACCGGCAACTGGCGGCCGACGCCACGCCGGTGGTCGTCAACCTGGCGTCACAGGAATACTTCAAGTCGGTGGACCGCAAGGTGCTGAAGGCGCGCGTCATCGAATGCGTGTTCGAGGACTGGAAAGGCGGGGCCTACAAGATCATCAGCTTCCACGCCAAGCGGGCGCGCGGGCTCATGGCGCGCCATGCCATCCGGCACCAGGTGACCACACCGCGCCAGCTCGAGGGTTTTGACCTGGAAGGCTATGCTTTCGCCAGTGCCGCCTCCACGCCGGAGCGGCTCGTGTTCCGCCGCAAGGCCGCCTGAGGGCGGATGGCCCCGCGCCCCCCGGCCCCGACGATCGACTGGATTCCTCTTCCCGAAACGCCAACGCCACTGACGCCCACCACGCCATGCCCGCACGTTCCCGCCAGACCACCTCCTCCGCCCCGGCCGATGCCCCGTCCCAATCCGTGACGCCGGAGCTGCGCGAATGGATCATCGCGCAGGCCCAGGCCGGTTTTCAGGCGCCGGTGGTGCTCCAGTCCATGCTCGACGCGGGCTGGCGGGAGGACGTGGCCGCGCACGCCATGGAGCATGTGCTGCGCGACCACCTGGAAGCGCTGGCAGTGCAGCAGGGGCAGCCTCCCGCCTCGCGCGTGCCCGAGCCGGCCGTGGGCGAATCGCCGCTCTTCATCGACGTGGGCGACCGCCAGATCGAGGTGCTCATGTCCATGGCCCAGCCCCGCGTGGTGCTGTTCGGCAACCTGCTCTCGCCCGAGGAGTGCGAAGCGCTGATCGCCGAAGCCGAACCGCGCATGGCGCGCTCGCTCACCGTGGCCACGCGAACGGGCGGCGAAGAGGTGAACGACGACCGCACGAGCGACGGCATGTTCTTCCAGATCGGCGAGAACGCGGTGGTGCGCGTCCTGGAAGAGCGCATCGCCAAGCTGGTGAACTGGCCGCTGGAAAACGGCGAAGGCCTGCAGGTGCTGCACTACCGCCCGGGCGCGGAATACAAGCCCCACTACGACTACTTCGACCCTGCCGAGCCCGGCACGCCGACCATCCTGCGCCGCGGCGGGCAGCGGGTGGCCACGCTGGTGATCTACCTGAACAACCCGGACAAGGGCGGCGGCACCACCTTCCCCGACGTGCACCTGGAGATCGCGCCGCGCCAGGGCAACGCGGTGTTCTTCAGCTACGAGCGCCCCCACCCGTCCACGCGCACGCTGCACGGCGGCGCGCCGGTGATCGCTGGCGAGAAGTGGATCGCCACCAAATGGCTGCGCGAACGCAAGTTCGAATGAAATCGGCTTGACGCCTTAGTTCTCATTGCCTCCATAGCTATTAAATTAATAGCAAACAGAAACACGGAGTTCCATGAACACCCCCGAACAATCGCAGTTGGGTCGCGCATCCGCCTATGCGGACCAGTACGACGCCGCCCTGCTCTTTCCGATTCCCCGGGCCGGCAAGCGGGCGGAGATCGGCATTGGCGACACACCGCCCTTCTTCGGCGCCGACCTGTGGACGGCGTTCGAGCTCTCCTGGCTCAACCCGCGCGGCAAACCGCAGGTGGCGATCGCCCATGTGACGGTGCCGTGCGAGACGCCGAACATCGTCGAGAGCAAGTCGTTCAAGCTCTACCTGAACAGTTTCAACAACACGCGCTTCACGGACGCCGCCGAGGTGCAGGCCCGCATCCGCGCCGACGTGAGCGAAGCCGTCTGGCGCGGGGCGGCCCATGCCGGCACGGTGGGCGTGAAGCTGCTGCAACCCGAGCTGTTCGACCGCGAGCCCGTGCAGGAACTGGACGGCTTGCTGCTCGACCGCCTGGACGTGGAATGCACGCAGTACACGCCGGCCCCCGAGCTGCTGTCGGCCAACCATGCCGAGACGCCGGTGACCGAGGCGCTCACGAGCCACCTGCTCAAAAGCAACTGCCTGGTGACCGGCCAGCCGGACTGGGGCAGCGTGCGCATCCACTACAGCGGCCCGCAGATCGACCAGGCCGGGCTGCTGCAGTACCTGGTGAGCTTTCGCAACCACAACGAATTCCACGAGCAGTGCGTGGAGCGCATCTTCATGGACGTGTGGACGCGCTGCAAGCCGATCAAGCTGTCGGTGTATGCGCGCTACACGCGCCGCGGCGGGCTGGACATCAATCCGCTGCGCACCAGCCACCCGCAAGCCCTGCCGCCCAACGTGCGCACGGCGCGCCAGTAAGAGGGCCAACAGAACCCTGGTGGCGCCGTTGCCGCTGCGCTGCGCCTCAGTTGCTGGCGCGGCGCAGCAGGCTCACGCGCTCGGCGATGGCGTCGATGTCGAGCCCGTCTTCCACGCGCGCCAGGTACGTCTCCAGGTCGGCCACGGCCAATGCCGTGTCGCCCCGCTCCGCATGGGCCAGGCCCCGGTCCCGCCACTCGCCCCAGGCGTCGGGCAGCAGCACGATGAGCCGGTCCTGCACGGCGACCAGCCGCGCCCAGTCCTTTTGCGAGCGGTGGATCTCCTTGAGGTTGCGCAGCATGCGCGCGATCACATCGCGCGGCGGCGCCGCCTGCAGGTACAGGCCCAGCGGAATGTCGTAGTCGTCCACCAGGCCGTTGCTGCGGTGCCGGTAGGGCTCCAGGCGCTCGGACAGCTCTTCCCGCGACAGCGACTGGCCCGTGGTCGGGTCCATCACCACCTGCCCCTTGGGCAGCAGCACCTTGATCATGAAGTGACCGGGAAACGAGACGCCGCGCGCATGCAGGTCCAGCCCCTGGGCCAGTTCCATCCACACCAGCGCCAGCGAAATCGGAATGCCCCGCCGCGTGCGCAGCACGGCATTGAGGTAGCTGTTCTCGGGGTCGTAGTAATCGTTGACGTTGCCCGCGAAGCCCAGGTCGCCGAAGAAGAACTGGTTGAGCGAGCGCAGGCGCTGCAGCGACGACGCATCGGCGGGCAACCGCCGGCGCAGCCGGGCAAGGAGCTGATCCACGTCGCCGAGCAACTGCTGTACGTCCAGCTCGGGATACTCGTCCTGCGCGATGGACGCCGCCGCCTCCAGCAGGGGAAACTGGTCGTCGCTGCGCACCAGCGTGGCGAAGTACTCCAGCGGAGTGGGAAGTGAATAGCTCAGGGCCATTGGAGGGTTGTAAGGGGCGTGCCGGGCCGCGTCAAGCGGGGTTCCGAAGGGAAGAAACCCGGCGCGAAGGCGGTCAGCGGCGCAGCAGTTCGCGCAGCTTGAGGCCCGCCGCCCAGAGCGCCCCGAAATACAGCACTGCCGCGCCGCCCATCAACAGGGCCAGGAGCCCGGCGCGCTGCCCCTCGTGCGCCCGCAGGGCCAGCCAGTCGAAATGGCGCGCGCCCCACATCAGCAGCACCGCCAGCAGGGCGCTGGCGGCCACCACCTGCAGCGCCAGCCGGGCCCATCCGGGCTGGGGCTGGTAGGTGCCGCGCCGCAGCAGGCCGATCAGCAGCCACAGCGCATTGATCAGCGCCCCGAGGCCTATGGACAGCGCAAGGCCCGCATGGTCGATCAGCGGCACCAGCGCGGCGTTCAGGAGCTGCGTGACCACCAGCACCACGATGGCAATGCGCACCGGCGTGCGGATGTCCTGGCTGGCGTAGTAGCCGGGCGCCAGCACCTTGATGGCCACCAGGCCCAGCAGCCCCGCGCCGTAACCGGCCAGGGCCAGGGCGATCTGGCCGACGTCGCTGTCCTGCAGCGCGCCATGGTGGAACAGCGTGGCCACCAGGGGCTCGGCAAAGGTGAGCAGGCCCACCGCGCACGGCACGGACAGCACCACGACGATGCGCAGCCCCCAGTCGAGCATGGACGAGTAGCGGGCGGCATCGCCGGCCGCCTTGGCGGCCGCCAGCTGCGGCGTCAGCACCACGCCCAGCGCCACGCCCAGCAGCGAGGTGGGAAACTCCATGAGCCGGTCGGCGTAGAACAGCCAGGTCACGCTGCCCGGCGCGAGGTACGAGGCGATCTGCGTGTTGATCATGAGCGAGATCTGCGCCACGCCCACGCCCAGCAACGCCGGGCCCATCAGGGTGAGGATGCGGCGAACGCCCGGGTCGTGCCACGCCGTGCGAATGGCCCCGGGAGTGAGCCCGATGCGCGGCAGCAGGCCCAGCCGGAACAGCGCGGGCAGTTGCACCGCCAGTTGCGTGATGCCGCCGAGCATCACGCCGCCGGCCATGGCATAGATGGGCTCGATGCCGCGCGCGGCCAACTGCGGCGCGCCCAGCCAGGCGGCGGCGATCATGCAGACGTTGAGCAGCACCGGCGTGGCCGCCGGCACGGCAAAGCGCTTCCAGGTGTTGAGCACGCCGGCCGAGAGCGCCACCATCGACATGAAGCCGATGTAGGGGAACATCCAGCGCGTCATGACCACGGCGGCATCGAAACCGCCCGCGCTCTGGCGCAGGCCGCTGGCGAGCAGCCACACCAGCAGCGGCGCCCCCAGCACGCCCAGCACGCAGGTCAGCAGCAGCACCCAGAACAGCACCGTCGCGACGCTGGCGATGAGCCGGCGCGTGGCATCGTCGCCGTGCTGGGCCTTGTGCGCCGCGAGCACGGGCACGAAGGCCTGGCTGAAGGCCCCTTCGGCGAACAGCCGGCGAAACAGGTTGGGAATGCGGAAAGCGACGTTGAAGGCGTCGGTGAGCGCGTTGGCCCCGAACAGCGAGGCCATCAGCAGATCGCGCACCAGGCCCGTCACGCGGGAGGCCAGGGTCAGCAGGGAAACGGTGGAGGCGGCTTTGAACAGGGACACGGCCGCGAGTGTATGCGCTGCGCTCCACCCGGCCCGCGGTCCTTGGAATGCCAGCCCTTGAGGCTTCACGGAAGGGCGCCGCCTGTATCGCTTCGAAAGACCCCGGCGGCCTACCCCAAGTCGCTGGGCTATAATCGCGGGCTTTGCTGACATCATCCTCAGACACTTAAGGAAAATTTACCATGGCATCTGCCAAGCCCAAGAAAAAGAACCCCCGTCTCGCCTCCGGCCGCAAGCGCGTCCGCCAGGACGTCAAGCTGAACGCCGCGAACACCTCGCTGCGCTCCAAGTACCGTACCGCGGTCAAGAATGTCGAGAAGGCCGTCCTGGCCGGCGACAAGACCAAGGCCACCGAACTGTTTGCGAAGATGCAAGCCGTCGTCGACACCATCGCCGACAAGGGCATCTTCCACAAGAACAAGGCCGCTCGCGACAAGAGCCGCCTGTCCGCCAAGGTGAAAACCCTGGCCCTGGCCGCCTGACCTTTCAGGCAAACAGCCCGGACGGCCCTGCCGTCCGCCGTTTGTAACGGGTGCGCTGTCAGCAAAACGAAAGAACCGCCTTCGGGCGGTTTTTTTGTGCCTGAAATACGGTCAACCCAATATCCATGCGGGTTTGCGGCGGGTGATCCCCTTTTTCTCGGGCCGATTTCGTGAAACTTTGATTTTTGTCAGGGTCTTTACCTAATGGGACAATTCCCGATGTCAGGGAGCGTCAATTTTTGATAAGCGAAAGCCTGCCGATTGCGCGCAGGCTTTTTCAATTGCAATCAGTCCAACCAAATCTATGAAAAAGTCGATCAAAGCGTTGTTCGGCGCCGTTGTGGTGCTGATCCTTGCGGCCGTCCTGTTCCTGTATTGGCCGCTCTTTCCCCGCTCCGTTCCTCCTGCCGAGAACGACCAGCCCGTCGACGTCGTGATGGTGGGCGCGGGCGTGATGAGCGCCACGCTCGCCACGTACCTGCAGGAGCTGCAGCCGGATTGGAAGATCGAAGTGTTCGAGCGCCTGGACGGCGTGGCGCTGGAAAGCTCCAATGGCTGGAACAACGCCGGCACGGGCCATTCGGGCTTCGCAGAACTGAACTACACGCCCGAGCTGCCCGATGGCACGATCGAGACCAAGCGCGCCGTCGGCATCGCCGAGCAGTTCGAGGTGTCGCGCCAGTTCTGGGTGCACCAGATCGGCCGCGGCAACATGCAGTCGCCCGAAACCTTCGTGAACCCCACGCCGCACATGAGCTTCGTCTGGGGTGACGAGAACATCGAATACCTGCGCAAGCGCCGCGAGGCCCTGGTCAAGAACCCCCTGTTCTACGGCATGGAGTACTCGGAAGACCAGGCGCAAATCCAGAAGTGGGCGCCCCTGATGATCGAAGGGCGCGACCCCAAGCAGAAGGTGGCCGCCACCTTCATGCCCCTGGGCACCGATGTCAACTACGGCGCCGTGACCAGCCAGCTGGTCCAGGGCCTGCGCAAGAGCCCCAACTTCCAGCTGCACCTGCAAAACGAAGTGCGTGCGCTGCGCCAGAACGACGACAAGACCTGGAACGTGACCGTGGCCCACCTGGGCGACGGCGGCAAGGAGCGGACCGTCAAGGCCAAGTTCGTCTTCGTGGGTGCCGGCGGCGCCGCGCTGCAGTTGCTGCAGGCCTCGGGCATTCCCGAATCGAAGGATTACGCCGGCTTCCCGGTGGGGGGCCAGTTCCTGTCCATCGAGAACCCCGCACTGACCGCCCGCCACACGGTGAAGGCATACGGCAAGGCCGCCACGGGCTCGCCCCCGATGTCGGTGCCCCACCTGGACGCCCGCAACATGGACGGCCAGCCCGTCGTGCTGTTCGGACCGTTCGCGCTGGCCACCAGCAAATTCCTCAAGCAGGGCTCCTGGTTCGACCTGTTCTCTTCCGTCACGCACGACAACCTGGTGGGCATGCTGCGCGTGGGCATCCACAACCTGGACCTGGTCAAGTACCTGCTTCAACAGGCCGAGCTGACCGATGACGACCGCCAGCGCGCGCTGCAGGATTACTTCCCCAACGCCAAGCGCGAAGACTGGAAGCTCATCACCGCGGGCCAGCGCGTTCAGGTCATCAAGCGCGACCCCAAGGAAGGCGCGGTGCTGCAGTTCGGCACCGAGATCGTGTCCGACAAGGACGGCACCATCGCCGCCCTGATGGGCGCATCGCCCGGTGCCTCCACCGCCCCGCACATCATGCTGAACCTGATGGCCAAGGCCTTCCCCCAGCAGATGACGGACACCGGCTGGAAGGCGCGCCTGAAGGAGATCATTCCTTCCTACGGCCGCAAGCTCAACGAAGACCCGGCCCTGACCAACGAGATCCGCCGCATGACCAGCAGCGCCCTGCACCTGCCCTACCTGGACGTGCCGGCCACCCTGGGCAAGACGGCGGCGACGGCGGCCGGCGCAGCGCCCGCGCAGCCCAAGGCGCCGGAGGCCGCAGGCCCCAAGACGAACAAGGAAATGCAGGCGCTCTGATGCCTGCGCCCCGCCTGCGCGGCTCCGGCCGCGCCTGATCGCCCCCGCGACTGCGACGCCGCAGTGCGGGGCTTTTTCCATGGCGGCGCAGGCCATCTGCGGTGGGTCGGCTCGGATTGGGTCGGGCGTCGAAAGCGCGGATCGCAAGGCGCTCCCCAGCCCGCCTTCCGACGCCCATGAAAAAAGACCCCGAAGGGGCCTTTGACGTTCTTTTCGGCCGCCCCTGACGCCGGGGCGCTGCGGCATGGTGCCGTCAGCCTTTGCGGGCAGTACCGGGCGCTTCGTCGGGCAGCAGACAGGCCTCGGCCACCTGCAACTGGTTGTCGCGCGCGAAGTTCATGACGAAATCCCAGGCCATGGGTTCGTGGCCCTGCAGGTCGCGGTGCACGATCACGCACTTGATGCCATTGAGCGTGGTGGGCACGCACCAGGGCGAATAGCTCAGGTGGCTGCCGGGGCGGGCGCCACCGGGACGGAATTGGCTCATGACCCCCGCCAGGCGCTCCGCCCAGTCGCTGGGGCGGAAGGTTTTCCCGTCGAAGGTGATGCCCTGGATGAAAACTTCTTTGGAGGTGGGGGAAACCATCAGGATCGGGGGTCGTTGGGGGGAAGTCGCCGCAGGATCGCCGCATGGCGCGCCACAGGCCGGCATTCTAACTCTTATATAAGAGCTAGCCCATCCAAAGACCCCTGGATCGGCGCTGGCCGGCGCATGGCTGTGATGCGCAATCGTCAACAGCCATGCAAAGCCCTGCCCCTAGAATCGTGCTTCGTTTTGCCGGCCACGAGCCGGCTCAGCCCCCTCCCCCTTTCGCACTGCCCTTCTCTGGAGATTTCCGCATGACCGCTTCCGCCCCGGCCGCCTCGCCCCACGTGATGAACACCTACGGCCGCCTGCCGATCGCGCTGGAACGTGGCCAGGGCGTGCGCGTGTGGGACGTGGACGGCAAGCAATACATCGACGCGCTCGGCGGCATCGCGGTCAACACGGTGGGCCACAACCACCCCAAGCTGGTGCCCGCGCTGCAGGAGCAGATCGCCAAGCTGATCCACAGCTCCAACTACTACCACGTGCCCCTGCAGGAGCAACTGGCCGCCCAGCTGGTGGAGCGCTCGGGCATGACCAACGTCTTCTTCTGCAACTCGGGCCTCGAAGCCAACGAAGCCGCGCTGAAGCTGGCCCGCAAGTTCGGCCACGACAAGGGCATCGACAAGCCCGTGGTCGTGGTCTATGAAAAAGCCTTCCACGGCCGCTCGATCGCCACGCTGTCGGCCACCGGCAACCCCAAGGTGCAGGCCGGGTTCGGCCCGCTGGTGGAGGGCTTCATCCGAGTGCCGATGAACGACATCGACGCCATCCGGCAAGCCACCGAAGGCAACCCGAACGTGGTGGCCGTGTTCTTCGAGACCATCCAGGGCGAAGGCGGCGTGAACCCCATGCGCATCGACTACCTGCAGCAGCTGCGCCAACTGTGCGACGAGCGCGACTGGCTGATGATGATCGACGAGGTGCAGTGCGGCATGGGCCGCACCGGCAAGTGGTTCGCGCACCAGTGGGCCGGCATCGTGCCGGACGTGATGCCCCTGGCCAAGGGCCTGGGCTCGGGCGTGCCGATCGGCGCCGTCGTGGCCGGCCCCAAGGCCGCGAACATCTTCGCGCCCGGCAACCACGGCACCACCTTCGGCGGCAACCCGCTGGCCATGCGCGCCGGCGTGGAAACCATCCGCATCATGGAAGAGGACGGCCTGCTGCAGAACGCCGCCGTCGTGGGCGCGCACCTGAAGGCCGCGCTGGAGCGCGAACTGGGCGGCCTGCCCGGCGTGAAGGAAATCCGCGGCCAGGGCCTGATGATCGGCGTGGAACTGACCAAGCCCTGCGGCGCGCTCATGGGCCGCGCGATGGAAGCCGGCCTGCTGCTGTCCGTGACGGCCGACACCGTGATCCGCATGGTGCCGTCGCTCATCCTCACCCAGGCCGAGGCCGACGAAATCGTGGCCCTGCTGGTTCCCCTGGTCAAGGCGCTGCTCGCCGAATGAACGTTCCGTTATGAAGCATTACCTGCAATTCAACGATCTCACCGCCGACGAGTACGCCTACCTGTTCAGCCGCGCGGCCGTCATCAAGGGCAAGTTCAAGAGCTACGAGAAGCACCACCCGCTGACCGACCGCACACTGGCCATGATTTTCGAGAAGGCCAGCACGCGCACCCGCGTGAGCTTTGAGGCCGGCATGTACCAGCTGGGCGGCAGTGTGGTGCACCTGACCACCGGCGACAGCCAGCTGGGCCGCGCCGAGCCCATCGAGGACAGCGCGAAGGTCATCAGCCGCATGGTGGACCTGGTGATGATCCGCACCTACGAGCAGACCAAGATCGAGGCCTTCGCCGCCCACTCCCGCGTGCCGGTCATCAACGGGCTGACGAACGAGTTCCATCCCTGCCAGATCCTCGCGGACATCTTCACGTACATCGAGCACCGCGGCACCATCCGGGGCAAGACCGTCGCCTGGGTGGGCGATGGCAACAACATGGCCAACACCTGGCTGCAGGCGGCCGAGCTGCTGGGCTTCACCGTGCACGTGAGCACGCCGCGCGGCTACGAGATCAATGAGAAATTGGCCCTCGGCGCAAATGGTTCTAAGGCACATAGCTATAAGTTCTATAGCAACCCGCTGGAAGCCTGCGCCGGCGCCGATCTGGTGACCACCGACGTGTGGACCAGCATGGGCTACGAGGCCGAGAACGAAGAGCGCAAGAAGGCCTTTGCCGACTGGTGCGTCGATGCCGAAATGATGGCGGCGGCCAAGCCGGACGCCCTGTTCATGCACTGCCTGCCCGCCCACCGTGGCGAGGAAGTCGAGGCGACGTGATTGACGGCCCGCAGTCCGTGGTGTGGGACGAGGCCGAAAACCGCATGCATGCGCAGAAGGCACTCATGGAATACCTGCTGCTCGGCCGCATCACCAGCTGATCGCCGAAATCGCCACGCCCTCCTCCGCCCCAGCCGCCGCCGCATGAAGCCCAGCCAAGGTGAACTGCTGGCGCGCTGGCAGGCCCTGGGCGCCGCGCTGGAGCGCGCCGGCCCCGCATGGACCGCCGAGGGCCGGCGCCTGCTGCGCCACTGGAGCCGCTGGCCCCGCGCCTACCACGACACCCGCCACCTGCACGCCTGCCTCCTGCACCTGGAGGCCGTGCAGGCCGCCCAGCTGACGGCGCTGCAGCAGCCGCACGCGGTCGAGCTGGCCCTGTGGTTCCACGACGCGATGTACTGGCCCTGGAGCGGACACAACGAAGAACGCAGCGCGCAATGGGCGCGTCGGTTCCTACTGGCCCAGCGGTTGCCCGAGGGCCTGGTGCAGACGGTGGAGCGCCACATCATGGACACGCGCCACAACCCCGATGCGCCACTGGAGGGCGACGCGTGCTGGGTGGGGGACATCGATCTCGCCGTGCTGGGCGCCCCGCCCGAGGTGTATGGCGAATTCGAGCGCAACGTGCGGCGCGAATACCGGCTCGTGCGCTGGCCGCGCTACGTGGCGGGGCGCACCGCGGTGCTGCGGTCGTTCATGGATCGGCCACACGTCTACGCGACCCCCTGGTTCAGGGCGCAACGCGAAGCGCAGGCACGTGCCAATCTCCAGCAGGCCGTTGCGGCGCTCGGGCGGGGTGTGCTGTTCGGCGAATGATTTGTGTGACGCGAGTCCGTTTGCTTACGCTTACACATTGAGCCCAAATCTGGCGTCGCAAATCAGAATGAAGTCCTTGCAGCTCCACTACCATTCTGCCAGGAGGAAAAATGCTCAATATCGATGCTCAAGGGATGGTTAGCGGAAACTCGAAAATCAAGGCACGCAGATTCTCATCGATCGAAAGATCAGAAATGAACAAGGTCTCTGGAATCATCGTCCATCAAACAGGATCCCCAACAGAGAACTCGACGTTCAATAGTTATCGAAGCGCCAACGCAAACGGTGCGCACTTTTTGATAGGCAAAGAGGGATCCATTTATCAGACGGCTTCGATTCTTCGTCGAACAAATCACGTGGGTCCGCTGAAAGCGCGTTGCTTGGCCGAACTCCGATGCAGTCCTGCCGAGATCGCCCAATACAAAAAAGCCAGTCCAACCACTATGCACAAAGCGGAAATGACCAAAGTGGTTCCAGGACGCTACCCGTCCAACGCAGACAGCATCGGTATTGAAATCGTAGGCATGGCTTCACTGCCGCCTGGAATCAAAATGCCTGCAGGATTGAGTACAGAGCAACAGCGCGCGTTTTTAGGAAACAACGCGGTTTATGAGGCGCTGACCAACCACCAACAGGTCGCCCTTCAATACCTGATCGATGCGCTTTCCGAAACACTGCACATCTCGAAAGCCGAGGTGCATCGTCATCCTGAGGTGAGCCGGAAAAATGCTACGGAAGCTGCCACGGCGACATGGCAATGACCATCAAGCACTTCCTGGCTTCGGCCCTTTTTGCAGGCGCAGGCATCGCTTCGTTCGCCTCCCCGACGAGCGATTTCGACAGGACGCTCCAGCCCAAGAAATACCGTCTCGGCCCGATCAAGTCAGTCGTGGTGCAGGACCGCACTGCCAAGGGTTTCGGCGCGGAGGCCGACTGCGGGCACCTGGCGATCGACGAGAAAAGGGTGCGTTTCTTTTTGGCGAATGCCCGGTTCCGCAGCGAGTATCAATACAGCCAGGAACTGCAGACCGGCGATTGCAACGCACAGGCCAGGGTGATATTCCAGGATGGCCGAATCGCCAAAGTCTCCATCGACAACTGGACGGGGTGGGGCGCGATCACGGCCCGGGGAGCGACCTACTTTATGCGGTGCGAAGTCTGCACCGACATCCTGGAAAGCAGCTTTCCATTCGATGCCCGAAAGCCGGCCCGGCCCTGAGCCGGTCCGGAGATCGAACGCACCAGAGCATTCCTTCGAATGGCTTGCCAGAAAAGCGCATCGGACCGGGGCTGCCATCACCATCACGCCATGACCATTTGCCTGCCGCAACGCTTGCATCACGCAAAAATCACAGCCTTCATTTCGATGCCTGCATTGGCGATTGCCTGCAACGTTGCAACCGCAGCGCCACAGGCCACGACCACCCGCTGTGGCTGGTTCGATCAGCCGACACCCGGAAATGCAACGCTCGTGGACAAAGCGGGGGAATGGACGGTGGGAATGCAGGGCGGCCACCAAGCCGAAGGTGACTGGCCCGTGTTTCCCAAAAACAGGTGGGTGGCAACCGGATCGGGCAGCGCAGGATACGGTTGCGCGTGCCTCGAAAGCAGCACGCGCGCCGATACGAAGGAAGTGACCCGAATCGTCTCGTGGCGTTGTTGCCCCTGAAGACCTGCCGACGCGACAAGGCGCTGATGGGAAAGGAGCCGGAAAACCCTCTGCGCCAGCCATGAAACATGGGGGGCGTTCCGCCGATGCCCGCCCTACTTCGGCACCGAAGAACGGCTGCCCGGCATCTGCACGACCTGCTCCTGGCCCACCGCACCGCCGCCCGTTCCGCAGCCGCCCGAATCGCAGCTGCTGCAGCCCCCGCAACTGCTCGACTGCGCCAACGCCGGGTGCACGCGGTCCAGGCGGGCGCGCCAGCGGGCGGGCATCCACTTCCACACCATGTAGGCCACGGCGAGGGCGACGATCACGCCGACGATGATTTCCTGGGCCATGGGCTCAGCCTCCTCCCAGCGCCAGGGCCAGGCGATACGTGATGAAGCTGGCGGCGTACGCCAGCGCGAACAGGTAGCCGGTCATCAGCAGCGGATAGCGCCAGCTGTTGGTCTCGCGGCGCACGGCGGCGATGGTCGAGATGCACTGCGGCGCGAAGACGAACCACGCCAGCAGCGACAGCGCCGTGGCCAGCGACCAGCTCTGGGCGATCAGCGGGCCCAGTTGGGTGGCCACTTCCTCGCCGGTGGCCGAGAGGGCATACACGGTGCCCAGCGCCCCCACCGCCACTTCGCGCGCGGCCATGCCGGGCACCAGGGCGATGGCGATCTGCCAGTTGAAGCCGATCGGCGCCACCAGCACCTCCAGCACGCTGCCGATGCGGCCGGCGAAGCTGTACTGGATGGCAGCGCCGGTGGCGCCCTCGGGCGGCGCGGGATAGGTCGAGAGGAACCACAGCAGGATGGTGACGGCCAGGATGATGCCGCCCACGCGGCGGATGAAGATCAGCGCGCGCTCGTACAGGCCCTGCGCCAGGCTGCGCACGCTGGGCCAGCGGTAGGCGGGCAGTTCCATCAGCAGCGGCGCGTGGCCGGAGCCCCGGCGCGCGAGGCGGGCGACCGCCGCCACGGCCATGGCGCTCACGATGCCGCCGAAGTACAGCGCGAACAGCACCAGCCCCTGCAGGTTGAACACGCCGCCCACGGTCTGCTCGGGGATGAACGCGCCGATGAGCAGGGCATACACCGGCAGGCGCGCGGAGCAGGTCATGAGGGGCGCGATCATGATCGTGACCAGCCGGTCGCGCCAGTGGGTGATCGAGCGCGTGGCCATCACGCCGGGCACGGCGCAGGCAAAACTTGACAGCAGCGGAATGAACGACCGCCCCGACAGTCCCACCGTGCCCATGACGCGGTCGAGCAGGAAGGCCGCGCGCGGCAGGTAGCCGGAGTCTTCCAGTGCCAGGATGAAGAAGAACAGGATCAGGATCTGCGGCAGGAACACCAGCACCCCGCCCGCGCCCGCCAGGATGCCGTCGGTGAGCAGGCTGCGCAGCACGCCGTCGGCCATGTGCGCATTGATCCAGGCCGACAGCCCGTCCACGCCGGCCTTGATGGCGTCCATGGGCATCGCGGCCCAGCTGAACACGGCCTGGAACATGAGGAACAGCGTGACGGCCAGCAGCAGCAGGCCCCACACCGGGTGGAGCACCACGGCATCGATGCGGTCGTCGTTGCGCAGGCTGACCGCGGGCTCGCGCACGGCGGCGGCCATGATGCGGCGCACCTCCTGATGCAGCTGCAGCACCTGGGCGCGCAGGTCCACGCCCACCGCCCGGTTCACGGACGCCGTGCCCGCCAGCGCCTGCGGCGCCTGGGTGTCGAGCCACTGCAGCAACTCCTGCGCGCCGTCGCTGCGCACGCCCACGGTGGACAGCACCGGCATGCCGAGTTCACGTGAGAGCGCTTCGCGGTCGATCTCGATGCGCTGGCGCGCCGCCATGTCGCTCATGTTGAGCACCAGCACCATCGGCAGCCCCAGCGCGCGGGCCTCCAGCACCAGGCGCAGGTTCAGGCGCAGGTGGGTGGCATCGGTCACGCAGACCAGCAGGTCGGGCACGGCCTCGCCGGGCCGCTCGCCGGTGACGATGTCGCGCGTGACGGCTTCGTCGGCGCTGTGGGCGTTCAGGCTGTAGGCACCGGGCAGGTCCAGCACGCGCACGCGGCGGCCGCTGGCGGTGTGCAGCAGGCCTTCCTTGCGCTCGACGGTCACGCCAGCGTAGTTGGCCACCTTCTGGCGGGCGCCGGTGAGCAGGTTGAACAGGGCGGTCTTGCCGCAGTTGGGATTGCCCAGCAGCGCGATGCGCAGGGGCGACGTGGCGGCCCCGCTCATGCGGGCGCTCCGGCCTGCACATGCACCAGCGCGGCCTCGTGGCGGCGCAGTGCGAAGGTGGCATGACCCACGCGCACGGCCAGGGGATCGCCGCCGGGGAAGCCGCTGGCCACCACGCGCACGGGCTCGCCGGGCAGAAAGCCGATTTCCATGAGGCGCTGGATCACCGCGCGTTCCTGTTCGTTGCGGGCCGGCTGCAGCGCCGTCACATGGGCGTGCACCTGCCGCGGGAGGCGGTCCAGGCCCGTGGCGGCGGGCAAGGCGGTGCCTGGGGCCAGTGCAGGGCCCGAAGATTCTTCAGTCATCTTCATCGGATTGTTATGAATGAGTTTAGTTCTCATTTTAGGCCGCATCCTTTCGGCCGGCTTGAGGCGCATCAGCCCCGGATGCGATGCGCTGCCGGGCCAGCCCATGCGCCCGAGCCCGCACAATGCCGGTTTTGCGCCGATATGCCCCCCCTGCCATGACCCATCCCTGCCTGAGCTGCGGCGCGTGCTGCGCCAGTTTCCGTGTCGATTTCTCGGTGCATGAATCGCAGGAGACGGGTGGCAGCGTGCCGCAGGGCCTGGTGGTGGAGGTGACCGACCAGTTGCGCCGCATGCGTGGCACCGACCACGCGTCGCCGCGCTGCGCCGCCCTCACCGGCACCGTCGGCGTGCGCGCCGCCTGTGGCATCTACGAATGGCGGCCCTCGCCCTGCCGCGAATTCGAGGCGGGCAGCGATGCCTGCCGCCGTGCACGCCAGCGCCATGGCTTGGCGGCGCTGCCGGACAGCGCGATCTACTGATTGGGGATGGATCGCACCAGCCGCGGCGCAGGCCGCTGGTGCTACGCCGGCACGGGCAGGCCGCCGACCTGGCCCTTGAACTCCTGCAGCGAAAAATACGAGTGCATGTGCCGCACGCCCGGCAGGCGGTGCAGGCGGCGCTGCAGCAGCTCGGAATAGGCGTCCAGGTCTTTCGCGACCACGACGAGCATGAAGTCCTCCGGGCCCGAGATGCCGTGGAACATCACCACCTCGGGGATCGCGCAGACCGCCTCTTCGAAGGCCTGGGACGAGATCTCGGTCTGGTGGTCGATGCCCACCATCACGAACGCCATCACCCCGAAACCCAGCGCACGCCGGTTGAGGCCCGCGTGGTAGCCGCTGATGACGCCGTCGTCCTCCAGCCGCTTCACCCGGCGCCAGCAAGGCGACTGGGACAGGTGCGCCATCTGCGCCAGTTCGCCCGAGGTGAGCCGGGCATTGCCCTGCAGGGCTTCGAGCAATTGCTTGTCGGTGCGATCGAGGGAGGCGGCCTGCATGATTTGTTCTGTTTTCGGATTTAAAAGAATGGATTATTCAATTTTTACCGATGCAAAGGATAACCCCTTTGGAAAACACCCCCGATGCGCATAGCATGCGCGCCATGAACACGAATTCACCCCGGCTGTGGGACATTTCGGCGCCGGTGCATGCCGCCACGCCGGTCTTCCCCGGCGACACGGCCTACACGCAGCAGTGGTGCGCCACCATCGGGCCCGGCTGCCCGGTGAACGTGAGCGCCATCACGCTGTCGCCCCATGTCGGCTCGCATGCCGATGCCCCGCTGCACTACGACCCGGACGGTGCTTCCATCGGCGAGGTGCCGCTGGACGCCTTCATCGGCCCCTGCCGCGTGATCCATGCCATCGGCGCGGGGCCGCTCATCGAATGGGCGCACCTGGCCCACGCCATGCAGGGCCTTCCGCCGCGGGTGCTGGTGCGCACCTATGAGCGCATGCCGGTCGATCGCTGGGACGGGGCCCTGGCCGCCTACGCGCCTGGCACCATCGAGCGGCTGGCCGATCTGGGCGTGGTGCTGGTGGGCATCGACACCGCCAGCATCGACCCGGCCGACAGCAAGACGCTGGACAGCCACCAGGTGATCCGCCGCCGCGGCCTGCGGGTGCTGGAGAACCTGGTGCTCGACGAGGTGCCGGAGGGCGACTACGAACTCATCGCCCTGCCCTTGAAGCTGACCATGGCCGACGCCTCGCCGGTCAGGGCCATATTGCGCCCATGCCGTTGATTTCATTGCCCTGATTGCTATCATTTTTGATTAAACCGAGCCTTCCATGACGACCTTGCAAGACTGCCGCGCACTCGATGCGCAGGACCCCCTGGCCCCGCTGCGCGCGCACTTCGACCTTCCCCCCGGCGTCATCTACCTGGACGGCAATTCGCTCGGCGTGCTGCCCCAAGCCACGGCGGCCCGTGTGGCCGACGTGGTGACGCGCGAGTGGGGCACGGACCTGATCCGTTCGTGGAACACGGCCAGCTGGTTCGACCTGCCCCAGCGCCTGGGCAACCAGCTCGCGCCATTCATCGGCGCCGGTGCCGGCGAGGTGGTGTGCACCGACAGCACGTCCATCAACCTCTACAAGGTGCTGAGCGCGGCACTCAACATCGCCCGTGAAGAGAGCCCGGGCCGCCGGCGCGTGGTGAGCGAGCGCAGCAACTTCCCCACCGACCTCTACATCGCCGAGGGGCTGTGCAAGGAGCGCGGCCTGGAACTGGTGCTGGTGGAGCCCGAGGAGATCACCGCCTCGCTCACCGGCGAGGTGGCGGTGCTGATGCTCACCCACGTGAACTACCGCACCGGCGCCATGCACGACATGGCGGCCCTCACGGCGGCGGCGCATGCGGCCGGCATCCTCACGGTATGGGACCTGGCGCACAGCGCCGGCGCGGTGCCGGTCGACCTGCAGGGCGCCGATGCCGACTTTTCCACCGGCTGCGGCTACAAGTACCTGAACGGCGGCCCCGGTGCCCCGGCCTTCGTGTGGGTGCACCCGCGCCATGCCGACCGTTTCTGGCAGCCCCTGTCCGGCTGGTGGGGCCATGCGGCGCCGTTCCAGTTCACGCCCGGCTACCAGCCCGCGCCCGGCATCACGCGCTACCTGTGCGGCACCCAGCCCATCATCAGCCTGTCGGCCCTTCAATGCGGCCTGGACGTGTTCGATGCCGCGCAGCCGCTGGGCGGCATGGCCGCGCTGCGCGCCAAATCGCTGGCACTGACGGACC
This sequence comes from Acidovorax sp. KPB24-03, assembly GCF_057546605.1. Taxonomy (NCBI): domain Bacteria; kingdom Pseudomonadati; phylum Pseudomonadota; class Betaproteobacteria; order Burkholderiales; family Comamonadaceae; genus Acidovorax; species Acidovorax sp. KPB24-03. The sequence continues at coordinate 18,885 of NZ_BAAJYR010000029.1, forward strand.
TGTTCATCCAGCTGGTGCAAGCGCGTTGCGGCGACCACGGCCTGGGCCTGGCGACCCCGCGCGAACACGCCCGGCGCGGCTCGCAGGTGTGCCTCACGCGGGACGAAGGCCAGGGCCTCCACGGCCAGGGCAGCGGGGCCTACGCGATCGTGCAGGCGCTCATCGCGCGCGGGGTGATCGGCGACTTCCGCAAGGGCGACGGCGGCCAGGGCCCGCACAAGGACATCCTGCGCTTCGGCTTCACGCCGCTGTACATCGGCTTCGAAGACGTGTGGAATGCCGTCGAGCATCTTCGCCAGGTGCTCGACGGCGCCGAGTGGCAGCGCGCCGAGTTCAACCAGATCAACGCGGTGACCTGAGCCATGTGCCCCCATTCCCAATCCCCCGCGCCCGCCGGCAGCGAAGCGACCACCGGCAAGCCCGAATCCATCGTGCACGAAGAGCGGGCCCAGCTCGACTTCAGCCAGAGCATGAGCTACGGCGACTATTTGTCGCTCGATGCCATCCTCACCGCGCAGAACCCCCGCTCGCCGGCGCACGATGAAATGCTGTTCATCGTGCAGCACCAGACCAGCGAGCTGTGGATGAAGCTCATGCTGCACGAGCTGCGCGCGGCCATCGCGCTGGTGGCCAAGGACGAGCTGCAGCCGGCCTTCAAGATGCTGGCGCGCGTGTCCAAGATCATGGAGCAGCTGGTGCACGCCTGGGACGTGCTGGCCACCATGACGCCGCCCGAGTACAGCGCCATGCGGCCCTACCTGGGCAGCTCCAGCGGGTTCCAGAGCTACCAGTACCGCAGCATCGAATTCGCGCTGGGCAACAAGAACCGCGCCATGCTCCGCCCGCACGAGCACCGCGCCGACCTGCTGGCCCAGGTGCAGGCCGCCTACGAGGCGCCCTCGCTCTACGACGAGGCCCTGCGCCTGCTGGCGCGCCGCGGCATTCCGGTGCCGGACAGCCACACGGCCCGCGACTGGACCCAGCCCTACGAGGAAAGCGATGCCGTGGAGCAGGCCTGGCTGGTGGTGTACCGCAACCCGCGGCAGCATTGGGACCTGTACCAGCTGGGCGAAGAACTGACCGACCTGGAAGACGCCTTCCGGCTCTGGCGCTTTCGCCACGTGACCACGGTGGAGCGCGTGATCGGCTTCAAGCGCGGCACCGGCGGCACGGGCGGCGTGAGCTACCTGCGCAAGATGCTGGACGTGGTGCTGTTTCCCGAGATCTGGAAGCTGCGCACCGACCTTTGAAACCAAGCGGTGGCGGGCCCCGAAGGGCCGCCCCCGCGGCTCACACCGGCGCCACGACCCCGGTGCCCGCGAAGTGCCCGCCGGCGTTGGCCAGGAACTGGTTCACACTGGCCTGCACGGCCTCGGGCGACCAGCCTGCCACGTGCGGCGTGAGCAGCACGTTGTCCAGCCCGATCAGCGCATCAGGCGGGTGCGGCTCGCTTTCGTAGACATCGAGCCCCGCGCCGGCGATGCCGCCCACGCGCAGGGCCGAGGCCAGTGCCTCGGTGTCCACCACGCTGCCCCGGGCGATGTTCACCAGGTAGCCCAGCGGGCCCAGCGCCTGCAGCACCTCGGCATTGACGGCATGGCGCGTGGCCGCGCCGCCCGGCGTGGCGCACACCAGCACGTCGCACCATTTCGCCAGTTCCAGCAGGCTGCCGAAGTACTCGTAGGCCACACCGTCGCGCGGCTTGCGGTTGTGGTAACCCACGGCCATGTCGAAGCCCGAGGCGCGGCGCGCGATCTTCTGGCCGATGGTGCCCAGGCCGAAGATGCCCAGGCGCTTGCCCGACACGTTGGGCGGCAGGCCGATGGCGTCGCGCCACACGCCTTCGCGGCACAGGCGGTCGAGCGGTCGCAGGCCGCGCACCGCGCCGATCAGCAGGCCGAAGGCGTGGTCGGCCACGCAGTCGTCGTTGGTTCCGGCGCCCGAGGCCACCACGATGCCGCGGGCGCGGGCCGCGGCCAGGTCCACGTTCTCATAGCCGGCACCCAGCACGCAGACGAGCTCCAGCGCCGGCATGGCCTCGATCTCCTGGGCGCTCAGGCCCAGCGAGCCGATGGTGAGCACCGCCCGGAAACGCCCGCCCTGGGTGACGATGGCCGCGGTGCGGTCCGCCGCCGTGGGGGCGTAGTGCAGGTCGTAAAGGGCCGCGATCTGGGCTTGGCTCTGCGGGGACAGGTGGTTGAGAACGAGCAGGGGAATGCGAGGACTGGACACGACAGGATGCTTCCATATTGATAGCTGAACGGGCAGGCGGATCAAGCGCTGCCGCCCCATTTTGCGCCAATCGACCGGGGCGCGCCACCGGGTTGCGTCACCCCCGGCGCGCGCGGCCGATCATTCCCTCACGGTGACGGTGCTGTAGCCCGCGCTTGACGTGATCTCCGATTCCGAGAACGGCAGGCGCAGCCACTGCTTGGCGCCGTAGGCCCGGGTGTAGTCGCCGTTGCGGCTGGAGGCCGGATCGTCCGACAGCGAATAGGTGAGGAACGTGTGCGCCTCCACCCCGCCGGCCGGAAAACCCACCACCTGCATGTAGCTGTTGCCGTGCGGCTGCCCGTCCATGCTGTAGCCGCCCTGCTCGATCGGGTTTTCCGAGCAGTTGATGGTGAAGTAGCCCGGATCGCCGCAGCCGCCGTACAGCGCGATCTTGCTGCCGCCGCGCGTGGCGAACAGCACGTCGCCGCGCGGCGCATCCAGCGCGAAGCCGCTGCGCTGCACGCTCAGCACGGCGGCGCCGAAGGCCTGCCGCAGCGCATCGGCGGCGCTGGCGCGCAGCTCGCGCGGCGTGTTCAGCGGGTCGGCGGCGCTGAACGGCACGGCATAGAGCTGCGCGGCCGGCACCTTCACGCGGTTCCAGAACTCGTCCCACACATGCGAGCCCCGCGCCGTGGCGTTGCCGGTGTTGTTCCAGGCGCGCAGCGTGGCGCAGGCAGCGGCCACGTCCACCGTCCGGCCCTCGGCCGCGACCGTGATCTGGGGCGCCACGCAGACCAGGGAGAGGGCCTGCTCCTTGAAGCGCTCGGCGCTGAACACCCGGCTGTCGAGCACCATCTGCCGCACGATGGCGCTAGTGGCCTGCTGGCCGGCATAGGCGTCGGTGCCGGCCAGGCGCTCGAGCGCCATGGTGTGGCCCATGCGCGTGCGCAGGCTCTGCGCTTGCGTTCCGGCCGGGCCGAAGATCGCGGGAAAGCCCGTGAGCGGCGCTCTGGCGTTGGCCAGCCAGTAGCTGTCGTTCATGTTGCCCACATAGTCGTCGCGCAACAGGCTGGGCATGCGAGAAGCGCCCACGGTGCCCTTTTGCGCCGAGTCGCTGTCGGTCTGCCAGTCGCAAGCGCTGCGCGAGCCGTCGAAGAACGGCACGTTGGGCAGGGCCGCCGCCATCGCCTTGCCGAAGCCGGTGGTGCAGGTGGCCACCTGCTCGGTCGACACGTTGGGCACGGCGCCGATGTCGGCATACCAGGCGCGCGGGTTGCCGCGCCCCACGGCCACGGTGTTGACCCAGGGAATGGCCGATTCCTGCTTCTGGATGGCGATGAACTCGTCCAGCGAGGCCGCCTGGTTCCAGCGCATCCAGTTGCGGAAGGTGCGGAAGTTCTCGCCGTTGACGTCGCGCATGGCGAAGGCCGTGGTCTGGCTCCAGGCCAGCGCCGGGTTGAGGCCGCCCAGGTTCACCACGGGCCCGTACTCGGTCTTGTAGAGGGTGCGCGTGACGTCGGTGAGAGCGCCGGAGGCGCCGCGCACCTGCACGGTGATGGGGGTGGCCGCCATCTTCACCGCCTTGCCATCGCGCACGTAGGTCGTGCGGTCGCCATCGGCCAGCTGCAGCTGGAAGACGCCGAAACGCCGCGCGGTGGAGACGGTGTGGCTCCAGGCCACGTTGTCGTTGAAGCCGATCAGCACCACCGGCACGCCCAGGAACGACGCGCCGCTCACGTTCAGCTCGCCGGGAATGGTCAGGTGGGCCTGGTAGAACCGATCCGGTCCCTTCCAGTACCAGTGCGGGTTGCCGAAGAGCAGGCCGCTCGACTCGCCGGTGGCGGCGGTGCCGAAGCCGTACATGTTGCTGCCGATGCCCGCGGTTCCGCCCACCTGCAGCCGGGGCGGCTGCGTGCGTGCGGGATCGAACTGCGCCACCTTCTGGGGGGATGGCGACGCGGGCATGGCGGTCCCGGCCGTCGTGCTGGCGGCCGCACTGGGCAGCGTGGCATTCGCCAGCGGCGCCACGAAGTTGCTATAGCCCCCGGCCAGATTGGCCGCATACATCCGCCGCCAGATGTCCCGCGCGGTGACGGGCTGCACCCATGCCGCCGTGCGGCAGGCCGCATGGGCGGTGCCGCCGGACTGGGCCTCGCGCAGGTAGCGGTTGTAGCCGGCGGCAAAGCCGGCCACCATCTTGCGCAGGTTGTCGGGCTGGGCCGCCACCATGGCGTCCACCACGTCGCTGGAGATCACGTGGCGGTGGAAGAAATCGGAGTCGAGATTGCGCGGGCGGTCGATGGTGCTTTCGTACACCAGCAGCGCATCGCCACCGAAGTAGCGCGAGCGCTCGCCGCGGTAGGTCACAAACGAATCGGCCATGGTGCACAGGTTGTCCTGCGCCTGCGCATAGCCGTATCCGAAGCCCGCATTGCCCCAGTTGGAGGCCTTGATATGCGGCACGCCCATGGCCGTGCGCCGGATCTCCGCGCTGTAGCGACCGTTGTCGCCGCCTTCGCCGCCGCCCCCGCCGCAGGCAGCCAGCGCCGACAGCGCCAACACGGAAAGCGGCAGGCTGCCGCGCCAAAATCTCTCTCTCATGGCCTTGTCTCCTTGGGATGAGCCGCCTTTTGGATGCGGCGAACGGGCCCCAAGGATAAGCGCAGTGCGTACAGTGCTGTACGCATCCCCTGCCGGCGACAGGGGCGTCAGTAGTCCTGCTCGACGCTTTGCTGAAAGCACACCTTCAGCCGGTGCTCCCAGTCGTGCTTGTCGGCCTCGGGCACGAAGCTCGCCTCGAAGCTGTTGAAGGCCAGCTGGTAGGCGTGGCGCGCCGTGAGCTGCGGATCGGCCGCGAACAGCTGCGTGAAGTTGTCGTTGATGTAGCCGCCGAAGTACGCCGGGTCGTCCGAGTTCACCGTGGCCGCCAGCCCGGCATCGAGCAACTGGCGCAGGTTGTGGTCGGCCAGGTCGGGGAACACGCACAGCTTCTGGTTGGACAACGGGCACACCGTGAGCGCGATGCGCTCCTGCGCCAGCCGCTGCATCAGCGCCGGGTCGTGCACGGCCTGCACGCCGTGGTCGATGCGCTCGGCCTTCAGCACGTCGAGCGCGCTCCAGATGTACGCCGGCGGTCCCTCCTCGCCTGCATGCGCCACGCGCCGCAGACCCAGTTCGGCGCAGCGCGCGAACACGCGCGCGAACTTCTCCGGCGGGTGCCCGACTTCGCTGCTGTCCAGCCCCACGCCGATGAAATGCGCGCGCAGCGGCAGCGCCGCCTCCAGCGTGGCCAGGGCATCTTCCTCGCTCAGGTGGCGCAGAAAACACAGGATGAGCGCGGACGAAATGCCCAGCGCCTGGCGCGCATCGGTGCAGGCCCGGTGCAGGCCGTGGATCACGGTCTCCATCGGCACGCCGCGCGCCGTGTGCGTCTGCGGATCGAAGAAGATTTCGGCATGCACCACGTTGTCGGCCGCGGCGCGCTGCAGGTACGCCCAGGCCATGTCGTAGAAGTCCTGCTCGTGCAGCAGCACGCTGGCGCCGGCGTAGTAGATGTCGAGAAAGCTCTGCAGGTCGGTGAACGCGTAGGCATCGCGCAGGGCCTGCACGCTCGCGTACGGGAGCGCCACGCCGTTGCGCTGCGCCAGGGCGAAGATCAGCTCGGGTTCGAGCGAGCCTTCGATGTGGATGTGCAGCTCGGCCTTGGGCATGCTGCGCAGCAGCGCGGGCAGGCGCTGGGCGGGAATGGGGGGGACCTTGAACATCGGCGGACTCCAGAAAGGGATGCCGCGCGCCCGATCGGGGCGGCGGTAGGGCAATGATGCCTTGTCCGCGGCCCGCCGCCATCGGCGCCTGCCCCGGGCCAGGCAGGCCGCGCCAGGCCGGCACGCGCGCCGGCCTGGATTCGCTGGGGGATCGCTTACTTCTTGTCGCCGCCGGGCACGGTGCCTTCGACGCCCTTCACGTAGAAGTTCACACCGCCCAGGAACTTGTCGTCGGCCACCGCGTCCTTCGCCAGCACTTCCTTGCCGGTGTTGTCGGCGATCGGGCCCTTCCAGATCGAGAAGCTGCCATCCTTGAGGCCGGCCTTCACCTGCTCGACCTTGGCCTTGGTGTCGGCGGGCACGTCCTCGGCGATGGAGACGAGATCGATCGCGCCTTCCTTCACGCCCCACCAGCTCTGGCCGGTCGTCCAGGTGCCGCCCAGCGCATCCTTGGTGGCCTTGATGTAGTAAGGGCCCCAGTTGATCACGGCCGAGGCCAGGTGGGCCTTCGGACCGTAGGCGGTCATGTCGGAATCCCAGCCAAAGGCGCGCTTGCCTTTTTCCTGCGCGGTCTTGAGCACGGCGGGCGAGTCGGTGTTCTGGAACAGCACGTCGGCGCCACCGTTGATGAGCGACGTGGCGGCCTCGGTTTCCTTCGGGGGGCTGAACCATTCGTTCACCCACACCACCTTGGTCTTGATCTTGGGATTGACCGACTGCGCGCCCAGCGTGAAGCTGTTGATGTTGCGGATCACCTCGGGGATCGGCACCGAGCCCACGACGCCCAGCGTGTTGGTCTGCGTCATGGCGCCGGCGATCACGCCGGCCATGTAGGCGCCCTCATAGGTGCGGCTGTCATAGGTGCGCACGTTCTCGGCCGTCTTGTAGCCGGTGGCGTGCTCGAACTTCACGTCCTTGAAGTCGGGGGCGATCTTCTGGATCGACTCCATGTACCCGAACGTGGTGCCGAAGATCAGCTTGTTGCCCTGCGAGGCCATGTCGCGCAGCACGCGCTCGGCGTCGGCCGACTCAGGCACGCTCTCCACGAAGCTGGTCTGCACCTTGTCGCCGAACTCCTTCTCGATCGCCTTTCGGCCGTTGTCGTGCGCGAAGGACCAGCCGCCGTCGCCCACCGGGCCCACGTAGGCGAACGCGATCTTCAAAGGCTCGGCCTTCGCGGCGGGCGCGGACGCAGCGGGCGCCGGAGCGGCGGCCGGCGCTGGCGCGGGCTCGTCCTTCTTGCCGCAGCCGGCCAGGGCGGCGGCGGCCACGGCGGAAAGCGCGGCCACCTTGAGCAGCGAGCGTTTGTGCAGATCGGTCATGTCGGTTCCTTCGAGGAAAAAAAGTGAGGGGAAAGGCAACGAAAAAATAAATTATCGGGGGCCCGTGCAGCACCGCGCGGGCCGTGCGGGTCACGACCCGGGATGGAACGGCTTGCCAAGCGAGGCCGGCATGTTCACGCGGATCCAGCGGGTGCGCGA
>NZ_BAAJYR010000030.1:0-25941 GCF_057546605.1 Acidovorax sp. KPB24-03
ACCGGCACGGCGGGTGCGACCGGGGCCACCGGCCCTGCGGGCACTGGCGGGGCGGTGAGCGCGGTGTCGATGGCCGCGCACAACACGGCCGGCTCCACCATCGCCGTCCTGCTGGGGGGCACCAATGTGCCGATGCCGCAGGCGCAGAACCTCGGCGGTGGCTTTGTCGCCAATGGTTCCAGCGACGTCTTCACGGTGCCCACCACGGGCCGCTACCGCGTGAAATACGCCATGCGCACCACCGCCGCCACCCTGGCGAGCGCCCGGGTGCTGATCAATGGCGCTTCTTACCCGGCCTTGACCGAGGTGCCCAGCATGTCGACGAACCGGTATCTCGGCGAGACCATCGTGACGCTGATCGCGGGCTCCACCTTGCAGGCCCAGTTCTATGGGATGTTGGGCTCGGTGACCTTGGACGGCGGGGCGGGCGCGACCCTGATCGTCGAGCAGATGGACTGACCCCATCCGATGGGCGCACGGGCGGGCACCGGGCCCACCGCTTCGCTAGCGGGCGGGCAGAATATCCGCCACCCGTTCGGCGGGCCGGCACAGGCGCACCCCCCGCGGCGATACCACGATGGGTCGGTTGATGAGTGCGGGGTGGGCTGCCATGGCATCGAGCAGCCGGGTGTCGTCCAGGGCCGGATCGGCGAGGCCCAGTTCGGCATGCAGCGGGTGCTTCTCGCGCAGCATGTCGCGCGCCGGCACGCCTGCCCGCGTGACCAGCCATGCCAGCATGGCGCGCGAAGGCGGGGTCTTCAGGTACTCGACCACATGCGGCTCGATGCCGCTCGCACGGATCAGCGCCAGCACGTTGCGCGAGGTGCCGCATTCCGGGTTGTGATAGATGACGACGTCGGGTTCGAAGGCGCGGTCGGGCAGGGCAGGGGAGGTCACAGGCGGGGCTTTCGGCAAGGGGACTTGGCGCAGCAATGGCGCGGCACTCGGAAGGGGCGCGTGCGTGGGTGGCGAGCCCGTCATTTTCCGATCGTGGCGTCCTGCGCCGCGCCGGTGGCCGAGCGCAGGCGGTTGGGCGCCAGGGCACCGGCCGAGTCCAGGATGGGATAGGCGATCGAGCAGATGTGCGAGTTGATGCGCTTGAGTTCGCTGATCAGGTCGATGTGCAGCGAGCTGGTTTCCATGCTCTGCACCGTCTTGTCCGCCAGGCGCACCAGGTGGGTGGCGGCGTAGGCGCGCTCCAGGTCGCGAAAGCGCGCCTTTTCTTCGAGCAGCTTCTGCGCGTCGCGCACCGTGCCGTTGAGGAACACGCTCATTCCCAGGCGCAGGTTGTTGATCAGGCGCTCGTGCAGCTCCGTGATCTCGGCCATGCCGGCGTCGGAGAACTGGCGGCCCTTCTTGATCTTCTTGTCTTCGATGTCCAGCAACACGCGTTCGATGATGTCGCCGATCTGCTCCATGTTGATGGTGAAGCTGATGATGTCGGTCCAGCGCCGGCTCTCGTCCTCGCCCAGCGCCTCGCGGGAAATCTTGGTCAGGTAGTACTTGATGGACGAATACAGCTCGTCCACCTCGTCATCCATTTTGCGCAGGCGTTCGGCCAGTTGCACATCATTTTTCTTGATCACATCGAGCACGCCCAGCAGCATGGTCTCCACCACGTCGGCCTGGTGCAGCGCCTCGCGGGCGGCGCAGGAAATGGCGAGCGACGGGGTGGACAGGGCCGAGGGGTCCAGGTGGTGGGGCCGCAGGCTCTGCGCGCCCACGGGCTTGGGCAGCAGACGTGTCACCCAGGTGGCCACCCATTGCGTGAACGCGATGAACCCCAGGCTGATGACCACGTTGAAGCCCAGATGGAACAGCACCACGCCCTGCGCGGTACCTGGCATGTGGGGCTGCACATAGCGCAGCCACAGCCCCGCGAACGGGGCCACCAGCGCCACGCCCATCAGCTTGAAGACGAGGTTGCCCACGGTCACCTGCCGTACCTCCACGGCCGATTTGGCGGTGGTCAGCACGGCCAGCAGGCCGCTGCCCAGGTTGGCCCCCAGCACCAGGCCCAGGGCCACGTCCAGCGGCACCACGTGCGAGGCCGCCATGGCCGAGATGAGCAGCACGATGGCCAGGCTGGAGTACGCGATCACGGCCAGCACCGCGCCCATGACGATCTCCATCACGATGTCGCTGTTGAGCGAGCCGAGCATGGCCTTGATGATGGGAGAGGCCAGCATGGGGCCGCTGGCCTGCACGACCATTTCGAGCGCCAGCAGCATCAGCCCCAGCCCGATGAGCACGCGCCCCACGCGCCCGGCCGAGCTGGACTGGCGGGTGATGAACAACACCACGCCCACGAAGATGAAGAGGGGGGACAGCCACGACAGGTCGGTGGAGAACAGCACCGACATGAGGGCGGTTCCCACGTCGGCCCCGCGCATCACCGCCAGCGCGGCGGGCAGGGTGATGAGCCCCTGGCCCACGAACGACGAGGTCATGAGCGAGGTGGCCGTGCTGGACTGCACCAGGGCCGTCACGCCGATGCCCGACAGTGCTGCCGTGAAGCGGTTGCCCATGCTGCGGGCGAGCATGGTGCGCAGGTTGGCGCCGAACACACGCAGCACGCCCGTGCGCACCAGGTGGGTGCCCCAGACCAGCAGTGCCACGGCGGCCAGCAGATTCAACAGGTGCTTCATGAAAGGGATCGGATGCTTCACCCGGGGGCGGGGCACAGGGCTCCTGGCCTGCCTGCCGTTCCGGGAGTGACAGCATACTCCTGAATCCATAGCAGCCCGCCAGCAACCACGGGCCTGGGCGGGTCGGATCGGTGTGCCGGGTGGCCTGGATGGCACGGTATGGCCCGGGTTTCGCGCGCCGGGCAAGGGCTTCGGGCGCTGCGGCGCGGTGGGTCAGGCCCATTCCTACCCTCGGCCCTTCCATTAAAGCATTCAAGGGAGAAGCCATGGTCCACCTCAAAGAAATCACGTCTCCGCCGCGCGTTGCCCGCTCCGTTGAGGAGCGCATCCCGGAGCGCGCACCGCAACGCAGGTCCAATTCCATGTCCGCAGCGACACTGGGCTTGCAGGGCAGAGCGCTGGCCCTGCAAACCAAACCCGAGGATTCGGGGCCGCCGCCCACCCGCCGTCCCCCTCCGCCGAAACTTTCCCGACCAGCCGGGGTGCGTCACCGCGAACCGGCCGTATCCGGCACCGCTGCGTCAGCCTCGGCGACCCGTGCGGCGGCGCTTGCCGAGGCGCGTGCCGGCAAGGCCAAGGCTGTCGCCGTCGCCTCTACAGGCCGCTCGGGCCCTCCGCCCGTGGAAAATACCGACGCATGGCGCGACCTCGCAGCCGCAGGGATTCTGAGGATGCAGGGGTATGTCGGCCAACCAGAAAAGTCAGTGGCCGAAAACCCGGCGGCAATGCAGATCCGGATCAAGCGTCTGCAAAGCATGGCGAGCCTCAAAGCCGATTCGCTGCGTTTTCAATCGGAAATGCGCAAGCAGATGAACGGCTTGGACGGGAGCGCGACGCCGGAGAGCTACAAAAAATGGGTGCAGGCTGCATCGGTGAACCTGGAAGCGGTGTTCCAGACAGCGGAGGCTGCGGCGCGCGAGATGCATGCGCGGCTGGAGGTAGAACCTGAATCGGACGCTGACTCCGATACGGACGTCTTCATGGACGCGCGGTCGGATTGGGACGCGGATCTGGAAACGCACACGGAAGCAGAAACAGAAGCGAATGAAAGTGTACAGATCGACGTGGAGGCGAACGTGGCGTCCACCCAGTCGGAATCTCCGAAATCGGTTGCCAGCCCCCGTGACGGTGCATTGATCGCATCGACCCTGCCGGTGGCCAGCGCTTCTTCGACCGAGGGCTCCGCGCCAGCTTCCCCCACACATGTTGCCAGCACGGCGGCTGCCGAATCAGCCGCCGCGCTGGCACAGAGAGCGGCAGACGAAAAGCGCCACGAAATGGCGCAGGCCCTGTTGTCGCTCCGCACCATGAACATGAGATATCACGTCAGTGGCGTGCTGGAACTGCTCGGAAACGTCCAGGCGATGGGTAGAAAGATCCAAAACCTGGAGCAGGTGCTGGCGACTAAAGATGAACTGCTTCAAGGCCATGGCGATCTGGTGGAACAACTGGCCGACGAAACGCTGAGCGCCCGGCTGGATCCTCGGCAGCTCAAGCAGTGGCGCGATGCGGCGGCCATGAACCCTGGAGCGAAATTCAGTGAACTGGCGGCATCGATCAGCGATATCAAAGCCCGCATGCGCAACGGTGTGGAGCATCTGACCAGGATCGAGGGCTACTTCATGGAAGAGATTTTTCCGAGGAGCCGATGAGCGAAGCCGTGCCGAGCGGCGCCATCGCGGCGAATGGGTTTCGGTGGACGAGATCCTCAATCGATGAGTTGCCCCGCCTCATGGAACGGATACGGCCCGGGATATGTCCCGCTGGCCGCGATGTGGCTGACAAGCCGCCCGTCCTGCGGCAGCGCATGCACCGCAAAGCCCGCCGGCTCCAGCGTCCAGGCCGAGGCGGCGTCGGGCGCCAGGTCCAAGCACACCTGGTGCGCGGGCGATGGCACGGTCGCTGCCAGCGTGCCGCCGAAGCGCACCTGGATGGCGCGGTGCAGGTGGCCGCAGACCACCCGCTCCACGTTGGCGTGCCGCGCCACGATGGCCTCCAGCGCTTCGGCGCCTTCCAGCAGGCCGATGGCGTCCATGTGGCCGATGAGCGTGCGAAACGGCGGGTGGTGCATGGCGATCACCACGGGCCTGCCGCGGTGCGCTTCCAGTTGGCGCTCCAGCCAGGCGAGCCGTGCCTCGCACAGGCCGCCTTCGCTGGCGCCGGGCACCACGGTATCGAGCGCGATGAGCTGCAGCCCGCCCACCGGCACGCTGTATTGCACGAAGCCTTCCTCGCCCAGGTAGGCGTGCTCGGGAAAGCTGGCGCGCAGTTGCTCGCGGTCGTCGTGGTTGCCGGGCAGCAGGTAGAGCGGCATGGCCCCGAGCGGCGCCAGCAGGTCGCGCAGGTGGCCGTATTCCGCAGGCCGGCCGAAGTCGGTCAGGTCGCCGGTGACCACGACGGCATCCGGGCGCTGCGGCATGCGCAGCACCGTGTCCACAGCCTGGCGCAGGTAGGGAGCGGTGTCCAGCCGGCCATAGGCCAGTCGGCCGGGCTCGCGGATGTGCAGGTCGGAGAGCTGCAGGAGCAGGGTGGTGGTGTTCATGCGGGTCATGCGCTGAGGCTTTCGGTGACGGACAGCAGGCGGTGCGTGGCGATGCGAAAGCCTACCCGCTCGCCTTCGCGCGCGGGATGGTCGCGGTGCACATCGGCCAGGAGGGGCGCATGCCCCGAAACGGCCAGCGTGAGCTGCACGCGGTCGCCCAGGAAACTGCGGCGCGTCACGGCGGCGCTGCCCCAGTCGGGCAGGGTCGGGCCCACCTCGACGTCCTCGGGGCGCACGAGCAGCGCGTCGGCCGGAGCCGAAGGGGCGTCGCAGGCCTGCAGCGCCGTGAGGTGCGGCAGTCCCCGCGCTGCGCTGGGGTCCACAGCCGGCACGATGCGGTTCACCCGGCCCAGGAAGGTGGCGACGAACGGGTGGCTGGGCGCGCGGTAGAGCGCCTCGCCGTCGCCCACCTGCACGATGCGGCCCGCATGCATCACGGCCAGGCGGTCGGCAATGGCCAGGGCTTCCTGCTGGTCGTGGGTGACGTGGATCGCCGTGATGTGCAGGCGGCGCAGCAGGTCGGCCAGTTCGTCGCGCAGCGATTCCTTGAGCTTGGCATCCAGTGCGGTGAGCGGCTCGTCCAGCAGCAGCACGCGCGGGCGCGCGGCCACGGCGCGGGCCAGGGCCACCCGTTGGCGCTGGCCGCCGGAGAGTTCGGCCGGGCGTTTTTTCTCCAGGCCGCCCAGGCGCACCAGATCGACGAGTTCGCCCACGGTGCGGCGGCGCTCGCTTTCGGCCACCCCGCGGATCTTGAGGCCATAGCCAATGTTGGCCTGCACCGTCATTTGCGGAAAGAGCGCGTAGTGCTGGAACACCATGCCCACGCCGCGCTGCTCGATCGGCATGCGGGTCACGTCGGTGCTCCCGAAAGCGATGCGGCTGCCCGCATCGGGGGCCTCCAGCCCGGCGATCAGGCGCAGCAGCGTGGTCTTGCCGCAGCCCGACGGTCCGAGCAGGGCCATGACCTCACCGGGCTCCACGGTCAGGTCGGTGGGCTGCAGGCCGCGGGTGCCGTCGGCATAGGTTTTGGCGCACTGGACCACGTCCACGCGCGTGCGTTCAAGTTCCATGGTGTTTCTCGATGAAGGTGCCGATGGCCTGCAGGCCCCACAGCACGGGAAGGATGACGATCAGAAAGACCAGCGTGTAGGCCGAGCCGATTTCGATGCGCATCGAGGCATAGCTGTCGGCCAGCCCCACGGGCAGCGTGCGGGTGAGCGGGGTGTGCAGCATCCAGGTGAGATTGAATTCGCCCACCGAGAGCGTGAACACCATCAGGCTGCCCGCCACGATGGCCGGCAGCACGGCCGGCACCAGCACGCCCAGAAAGCGCTGCGCGAAGCTGGCGCCGAGCGCGCGCGCGGCCTCTTCGAGCGAGCGCAGTTCGTTCTTCTGGAATGCCGATCCCACGGTGCGCACCATGAAGGGCAGCGTGAACACCATGTGCCCCACCAGGATGAAGGCGAAGCTCTGGCGAAAGCCCGAAAGCTGCCCGTAGGCCAGGATGAGCGCCAGCGCGCTGGCCAGGCCCGGCACGGCGACGGGCAGGGTGAGCAGTTCTTCGAACAGCCGGGCCCAGCGGGAGCGGCTGCGCGCCAGGGCATAGGCGCAGGGCACGCCCAGCAACAGGTTGCCCAGCACGCACAGCAGCGCCAGCACCAGGGACCAGCCCACCGTGCCGCCGTAGTTCTCCCACACCTCGCCCAGCCAGCGCAGCGTGAGCCCGCTTTTCAGGCCCACGCTGTAGTTGTGGACCAGACCGGCCACCACCGAGAGGGCGATGGGCGCGATCATGAACAGCGCGACCAGGGCGGTCAGCGCCATCAGCAGCGCCGGGGCCTGTCTTGCGTTTCGCATGGTTTCGGCTCCTTCAGAAAGCGGTGGTGCCGGACACGCGGCGCGACACCCACAGCACCATCCAGGTGATCAGCCCGAGCGTGATCGAAAGGCTGGCCGCCAGCGCGAAGTTGGCATAGTTGGTGAACTCGTTGTAGATGGTGATGGGCAGCACCTCGAACTTGGCCGACAGCGTGAACGCCGTGCCGAACGCGCCCATGGCCGTGGCGAAGACGATCGCGCCGCAGGCCAGCGTCGTGGCCGCCAGTTCGGGCACCCACACATCGCGCGCCACGCGCCAGCGCGAGGCACCCAGGGAGCGGGCCGCTTCTTCCAGCTGCGCATCCATGCTGCCGGCCGCCGCCGTGTAGGTGGCGATGGCCCGTGGCAGCGAGAAATACAGATACGCCAGGAACAGGCCGGTGAGCCCATAGGCGAACGTGGTGCGGCCGGCGCCCAGCGCCTCCGACAGGTCGGCCACCAGCCCCTGCCGCCCGCCCAGCAGGATCATGAAAAAGCCCACGATCACGCCGGGGAACGACAGCGGCAGCGTCAGCAGCGACAGCAGCAGCGCACGGCCATGAAAGCGCTGGCGCGCCAGCGTGATGCCCACCAGCGCACCCAGCACCAGCGTGGCCAGCGTGACGGCGAGCGACAGTCCCAGCGTCTGCAGCAGGCTCTGCAGGTAGCGCGCATGGGTCAGCACCGCGAAGTAGGTGTCCCAGCCCTTGCCCGCCGGCAAGGCCAGCAGCAGGGCGACGGGCAGCAGCCAGAACGCCGCGAAGAACGCCACGGCAGGCGCGGCGCACGCCAGCAGCACCGGGCGCGAGGGAGCGGAACCACCGTGGCGCATGGCGTTACTGCACTTCCTTCAGATAGCGGTCGGAGAACGCCTTTTGCGCAGCCGCCATGCGGCCGTAGTCCACGGTCTTGGCGCGCGCGTAGTCGCTGGCCGGCAGGAAGCGGGCCTGCACTTCCTTGGGCATGGCATTGGCGCGCACCGGGCGCAGGTAGGCGTTGGCCCACAGCGCCTGGCCTTCGTCGGACAGCACGAAGTCCAGCACCTTCCTGGCGTCTGCCGCATGCGGGGCATTGGCCACCAGGCTCATCACGTAAGGCACGACCACGGTGCCTTCCGCAGGGATGACGAACTGCACGTTGGCCTGGTCCTTGTACTTGGCGCGGTAGGCGTTGAAGTCGTAGTCCAGCAAGATGGCGATCTCACCCGACAGTACGCGGGCGTAGGCCGTCTGCTTGGGCACGATGGGCTCGTTCTTCTGCAGTGCCTTGAAGTAGTCGATGCCGGGGGCGAAGTTGTCCATGGAGCCGCCGCGCGCCTGGTTGACTGCCACCGCACCCACATAGCCCACGAAGGCCGAGGCCGGATCGAGGTAGCCGATCAGGCCCTTGTAGTCGGGCTTGAGCAGGTCGGCCCACGATTGCGGCACCGGCTTGCCCTTGAGCGCATCGACGTTCACCATGAAGCCGAGCGTGCCCGAGTGGATGGTGAACCAATGGCCCGCCGGGTCCTTGAGGCCTTCCGGAATGTCCTTCCAGCCGGCGGGCTGGTAGGTGCCCACGACGCCGTCTTTCTGCGCCTGGATGGCGAACGTCACGCCGAGGTAGGTCACGTCGGCCACGGGGCTTGCGCGCTCGGCCACCATCTGGGCAAGGGCCTGGCCGGAGTTCTTGTTGTCCGGCGGAACGGTCACGCCCGTGCGGGCCTTGATGGCCTTGAGCTGGCTGCCCCAGTCGGCCCATTCGGGCGGGCAGTTGTAGCAAATGGCGGTTTGCGCCATCGCGGCGGCGCCCGAGGCCAGGCCGAACGCCAGCACGGTGGTGCGGATCAGGGTTTGCAAGGTGTGTTTCATCGAGGGCTCCAGAAAAGCAGAACGAAGGAAGGGATGGGTTGGGGGAGTGGGTTGCAGGATCTGTCGGTCAGGCGCCTGCGCAGGATTCGCCGGCACGGAAGCGATGGGGCAGCGTCAGGCTGGCCTGTGGCGTCAGCGGCGCATCGGCGGCCATGGCCTGTATCAGCAGCTCCACGCTGCAGCGGCCGATGTCCGCATTGGGCTGGGCCACGGTGCTCAGCACGGGGGTCAGGTCCTGCCCCAGCGCGATGCCGTCGAAGCCCACCACGCTGAGATCGCGCGGCACGGCGAGGCCCGCCTGGCGGGCGGCCCGCAGGCAGCGGATCGCAATCAGGTCGTTGGAGCAGACCAGGGCGGTCGGGCGCTCGGCCCCGCGCAGCCACTGCGCCACGTCCTCCACCGCGGTTTCCACGAACGGCACTTCGACCACCGGCGCCTGCGTCAGCCCGGCAGCGGCCATGCCGCGTCGAAAGCCGCGGCAGCGCTGCTGTGCGCGGTCCGATGCGGCCAACTGGCCGCTCACCATGGCGATGCGCCGGTGCCCCAGGGCCACCAGCCGTGCCACCAGGTCGGCCACGGCGCCTTCGCTGTCCACCGAGACGCAGGGGTGGCCGGGGTGCCGGTTGTAGGCCAGCACGTAGGGCAGGGCGGATGCCGCCAGGCGTGCGAGCGCCGTGGAGGACTCGGGCTGAGAGACCACGAGGATCATGCCGTCCACGTCGCCCGCCAGCAGCAGATTCACGGCGCGCTCTTCCTGCGCGATCACGTAGTCGGTGGTGAATGGCAGGATGGCATAGCCCGCCAGCGCCGCGGCGCGCGCGATGCCTTCGAGGCATTCCGCGAACACGGGATTGAGCAGCGTGGGCAACACCACCCCGATGACGCGGCTGCGCTGCGTGCGCAGGGTGCGGGCACTGGCGTTGGGCGCGTAGCCCAGGCGCTCGGCCACGCCGAGCACGAGGTCGCGCGTGGTGGGGGTGACCTTGTCCGGCAGATTGAACGCGCGGGACACGGTGGCGACCGAAACCCCGGCTTCGCGGGCGACGTCCTGGATGGTCATGGGAATGGGATGGGGCTGCAAAAGGCCATGTAATCGATTTCATGGCATTGGAATGGGGCGGCGTGACGGCGTGATGACAGTCGCGCGCGGTGGGAGCAAAGTCCGAGGGTTCGTCCGCCAACGGGTGTCTTCGCGGCCCGCATGGACGCAGGGCGATGTCGTGCTTAACCTGTGTGTTCCAGTTCGGCATGAGGCGGACTCGGATGGTCGAAGGACGCATGCCCTTGTCCGGCGCCTGCGGCCTGTCCCTTTCAAACCGGGCGCCAGAATCGAGGAGCCGACTTATGGTGTCACCGCTTTCATCCCGGGGCCGTCCGCCTGCCGCGCTGGCCCCCAGTCCAGGTGTTGGACCCCCTTCCACTGGTCGAGACTCCGCCTGCGGGTGCGCGGTAGCTGTCCACGGACTGCATTCGCGTAAAGCCGCCGGTATCGCCGTAATAGAAGGCCTGCTTCGCCCCCGCCAAACCCTGTCCCCCGCAGTGGACCGGCAGTTGCGCGGCTATGTCATGGCACGGGCCATCGATGGCCGGCATGTGGAAGGGCCTGACCTTACGCGCCTGCGCAACGCCACCGCCACGGTCGAGCAGGTCCGAGCGCTGTTGCCGAGCGGTCGCGGCAACGTCAAAGACGACATTGCGCGATTCGGTCACGAAAGCTCCAGGAGGGTCGAAGCGGGCCGGCTTGTGAAGAACATGCTGGTGGAGCACGGCCTGCCGCGAGTTGTGGCCTACGCTGCCGGAGGAATTCTGGCCCAGGCCGGCAATTGTGCAGAGTTCGCTGCCTTGACCATCATGCTGCATGTCCCTCTGTTGAAAGAAGCCAGCTCAGGCACCGACAAGGGGGAGTTCATTTACCTCGTGAAGTCGCAGTGGATCGACCACGACTGGGCAGAGCTGAGGGACGGGCGGGGGCCGGATTACCACATGATATTGGACCCTTGGCTTCGCGGACCCGCAGTCTTTTCTGCAGACAGCCAATGGGCAGGTGATGCCGGCGACTTCACCCTGAGCCTGGAGCACGGCCATGCCTCGGGCTTGAAAGACAGGGCTGAAATGGAGACGGCTTTGACCGGGAACTCGCCATCTCTGCTGGCCCGCTTCGACCAGGGCTTGCGCGAGGTCGGACCCACGATGCGCTACGCGCCACACACGGTCTTTCCTTCCATGGCGGTGGTGGGCCGGGGGTTCGAGCGGCGAGTGCAACTCAAGCTACAGGCCACCATCGATGTTGCCAAGGCCCGCGTTCCTTCTGAAGTGCGTGCCTTGAATCCCAACCTTCGGCGGACCCAGCGCGCTCTGCTCAATGAGGTGCTGGCCGTGGGCGTCGCGCGGCAGATGGACGTCAGCGCAGGCATACGAAGCGCAACGCAGGAAGTGCCCGGGTTGCTGGATGCCGCCAGACGGCTGCGTGACAAAGGCGCCTGACGCTTGCCGCAGCCAGCGTGTTGCTGGGCAGGGCGCGCTGTCGGCGCCCGGTCTTCAGGACGAGCGCTTCACCCGCAGCAGTTCATCCAGGATCAGGCAGGCCGCTCCCACCGTGATGGCCGAGTCCGCTAGGTTGAAGGCCGGAAAGTGCCAGCCCCGCGCGTGGAAGTCCAGAAAGTCCACCACGTAGCCGTGCATCATGCGGTCCACCACGTTGCCCACGGCGCCGCCCAGGATGCTGGACAGCGCGAAGCAAAACAGCTTCTGCCCGGGATGGGCGCGCAACTGCCACACGATGAACAGCGTGGCCGCCACGCCGATGCCCGTGAACACCCAGCGCTGCCAGCCGCCCGCATCCGCCAGGAAGGAGAACGCCGCACCCGTGTTGTGCGCACGCACGATGTTGAAGAAGCCGGTGATGTAGGTGGCATCGCCCAGCCGGTAGTAGCCCAGGATCAACGTCTTGGTGAACTGGTCTGCGATCAGGATCAGCAGTGCCCAGACGAGCCAGGGCCACATCTTGCCGCCCGTGGAAGATGAAGACGAATAGCTGCTGCGGGCCATCACGCGTGCTCCCGCGCTTCGCCGGCGCCATACAGGTTGCTGGTGCAGCGGCCGCACAGCGTCGGGTGGGCCGGGTCCTGGGCCACATCGCTGCGGTAGTGCCAGCAACGCTCGCACTTGGTGTCAGTACTGGCCTGCACGCTGATCCGCAGCGCATCGCCCGCCACCAGTTCGATCGCGGACGTGATGAAGACGAACTTCAGGTCGTCGCCCAGGCTGGCGAGCAGCGCGTGGTCTTCGGGGGCGGCGGTCAGGGTGACCGTCGCCTGCAGCGACGAGCCCACCTGGCCGGCCGCGCGCAGCGCCTCGATTTCCTTGTTCACCGCATCGCGGATGGCGCGCAGGCGGGCCCACTTGGCCAGCAGCCCTTCGTCGGCGCCCGCGATAGCGCCATAGGTTTCCAGGAAGATCGATTCGGAGGTGCCGAACACCTTCCACGCCTCTTCCGCCGTGAACGACAGGAAGGGCGCCATCCAGCGCAGCATGGCGTGCGTGATCTGGTAGAGCGCGGTCTGGGCGCTGCGGCGTGCCAGGCTCTTGGGCGCTGTGGTGTACAGGCGGTCCTTGAGCACGTCGAGGTAGAAGCCGCCCAGGTCTTCCGAGCAGTACAGCTGCAGCTTGGCCACCACGGGATGGAACTCGTACACCTGGTAGTGGGCCAGCACTTCGGCCTGGAATTCGGCGGCCCGCGTGAGCGCATAGCGGTCGATCTCCAGCATCTGGTCGAACGGCACGGCGTCGGCCTTCGGATCGAAGTCGCTCACGTTGGCCAGCAGGAAGCGCAGCGTGTTGCGGATGCGGCGGTAGGCGTCCACCACGCGCGCCAGGATCTTGTCGTCGCCCGCGATGTCGCCCGAGTAGTCGCTGGCGGCCACCCACAGGCGGATGATCTCGGCGCCGAGCTTCTTGTTGATCTCCTGCGGGTCGATGCCGTTGCCCAGCGACTTGCTCATCTTGCGGCCCTGGCTGTCCACGGTGAAGCCGTGGGTCAGCAGGCCCTTGTAGGGCGCGCGGCCCTCCAGCGCGCTCGCCAGCAGCAGCGAGCTGTGGAACCAGCCGCGGTGCTGGTCGTGGCCTTCGAGGTACAGGTCGGCCTCGGGGCCGGTGTCGTGGTGCACGTTCGGGTGCGTGCCGCGCAGCACGTGGAAGAAGGTGGAACCGGAGTCGAACCACACCTCCAGGATGTCGGTGCTCTTGGTGTAGCAGGCGGCGTCCTCGGCGCCCAGGATGTCTTCGGGCGTCACGCGGCTCCAGGCCTCGATGCCGCCCTTCTCGACGATATCGGCCGCCTGGTCCATGATCTCCATGGTGCGCGGATGCAGCTCGCCCGAGTCCTTGTGCAGGAAGAACGGGATCGGCACGCCCCAGCTGCGCTGGCGCGAGATGCACCAGTCGGGCCGGTTGGCGATCATGTCATGCAGGCGGGCCTTGCCGTTCTCGGGGTAGAAACTGGTGTGCTCGATGGCTTCCAGCGCCGTCTGGCGCAGGGTCTTGGGCGCCTTGTCCTTCGTGAACACGCCTTCGCCTTCGTCCATGCGAATGAACCATTGCGCGGCGGCTCGGTAGATCACGGGGGTCTTGTGGCGCCAGCAGTGCGGGTAGCTGTGGGTGATGTCCTTGGTGGCCATCAGGCGGCCAGCGTTGCGCAGCGCCTCGATGACGACCGGCACGGCCTTCCAGATGTGCTGGCCGCCGAACAGGGGGAAGTCGGCCGCGTAGGTGCCGTTGCCCTGCACGGGGTTCAGGATGTCGTCCAGCGCCAGGCCGTGCGCGCGGCAGGAGTTGAAATCCTCCAGGCCGTAGGCGGGAGAGGAGTGCACGATGCCGGTGCCGTCGTCGGCCGTGGCGTAGTCGGCCAGGTACACGGGCGACAGGCGCCGGTAGCCATGGCTGCCGTCTTCGCTTTTCACGTCGTAGAGCGGGTGTTCGAACTCCAGCCCGCCGAGCTTTTCGCCCAGCGCCGTGGCGAGCACCTGGCCGGTGAGGCCGTAGCGGGCCATGCAGTCTTCCACCAGCGATTCGGCCAGCACCAGCAGGCCGCGCTCGGTGTCCACCAGCGCATAGGTGATTTCGGGGTTCAGGTTCAGCGCCTGGTTGGCGGGGATGGTCCAGGCGGTGGTGGTCCAGATCACCACGAAGGCATCTTTCTGCAAAGCGCTCAATCCGAAGGCGGCGGCCAGCTTCGCGGGCTCGTGCGCCTTGAAGGCCACGTCCAGCGTGGTGCTCTTCTTGTCTTGGTACTCGATCTCGAACTCGGCCAGGGATGAGCCGCAGTCGAAGCACCAGTACACGGGCTTCAGGCCCCGGTACACGAAGCCGCGCTCCATCACGCGCTTGAACGCCCGGATTTCGCCTGCTTCGTTGGCGAAGTTCATCGTCTTGTAGGGGTTGTCCCATTCACCCAGTACGCCCAGGCGCTGGAAGTCGCCCATTTGCTGGGCGATCTGCTCGGTGGCATAGGCGCGGCTCTTGGCCTGCATGTCGTCGCGGCTCAGGTTGCGGCCGTGCTTTTTCTCGATGGCGTTCTCGATCGGTAGGCCGTGGCAATCCCAGCCAGGCACGTACAGCGCGTCGAAGCCTTCGAGCTGGCGCGCCTTGGTGATCATGTCCTTCAGGATCTTGTTCACCGCATGGCCCATGTGGATCTGGCCGTTGGCGTAGGGCGGGCCGTCGTGCAGGATGAACTTCGGTGCGCCGCAGCGGGCGTCGCGCAGCTTCTTGTAGATGCCTTTCTCGTCCCATTCCTTCACCCAGCCCTGCTCGCGCTTGGGCAGGTCGCCGCGCATCGGGAAGGCGGTGTCGGGCAGGTTGAGCGTGGCGCGGTAGTCCGTGCCGGTGGAAGGGGTGGGGGTGGCGTTCGTGTTCTCGGACATGGCAAGACCTAAGGAGCGGGCCGTTCCGGGCCATGGCCTGGAACGCAGGAAGAGAAAGAAGATGAGGGGGCGGACGGGGCCGCAGGGCTGCGCTGCGGCACGGGGACCGTCAAATTCGGTCGCGCGTGGTCTGGCGACGGGTCTCGGCGTGCGTGGAGGCGGAGAAATACGCCCGCGCGTCATCGCAGTCCCTGGCGATGCCGCGGGTGAGGGCGTCGAAGCTGTCGTATTTCAGCTCGTCGTGCAGTTTGTGCAGGAGTTCCACGCGGGCGATTTTACCGTACGCCCCTTCGGCCCCCAGATCGCGGGGCCAGTCCAGGCAGTGGGTCTCCAGCAGCACGCGACCGCCGTTCACGTCCCGGGGATCGAGCGACGGGCGCACGCCCAGGTTGGCCACGCCCGGCAGGGGCTCGGCGGCCAGGCCGTGCACCCGCACCACGAAGATGCCGCCCGCAGCGGGCTTCCAGTGGGCAAAGCGCAGATTGAGCGTGCGAAAGCCGTCGCCGGCGCCCTCGCGGCTGGCGCCCAGCTCACGGCCGAGCTTGCGCCCGTGCACCACGTGGCCCGAGATGGCATAGGGCCGGCCCAGCAGCCGCGCGGCGTCTTCCATGCGGCCAGCGGCCAGGGCCTCGCGCACGGCCGAGCTCGATACCCGCAGGCCATGCACCTCGTAGCTGTTCATGCGGGCCACCTCGAAGCCTTGGCTGCGTCCGGCGCCGTCCAGCATGGCGTAGTCGCCCGCGCGCTGCGCGCCGAAGCGGAAATCGTCGCCCACCAGCACGTAGCGCGCGCCCAGGCCGCGCACCAGCACGTCCTCGATGAACGCCTGCGGCGGCTGGCTGGCCAGCCGTTCGTTGAAGGGCAGCACCACGGTCTGCTGCACGCCGCAGCGGCGCAGTTCGTCCAGCTTGTCGCGCAGGGTGCCGATGCGGGCGGGGGCCAGTTCGGGGCGCTGGCGGGCGCCGGCGAAATAGTCGCGCGGGTGGGGCTCGAACGTCAGCACGCAGCTGGGCACGCCGCGGTGGGCCGCCTCGTTGTTCAGCAGCGCCAGCATGGCCTGGTGCCCACGGTGCACGCCGTCGAAATTGCCGATGGTAAGGGCGCAGGCCGATGCAATGTCGGGGTGATGGAAGCCTCGAAAGATCTTCATCGGAGTGCTTTACTTTTGATAGCGCCGTGCGCAGGTGTATCAAGCGCTGGACGCCAATTTGTCATGAACGGAGTATATTGTGAGCCACAGGCCGGCCTTGGCACGCCGCCCGTGAGACATCAGCGTTCCGAATCCTTGTGTGCATCGTTGTTCCAGGAGGCGAGTTGTGAAGGTCTTGAAGTTGTCGGCCCAGGGGCTGCCCCAATCATGGATTTCGCTGGAACAGGCGGTCATTCACTATGCCGCGGGCGAGGTCCGCTGGGAATCCGGCGCGCAGATCGCCCGGTTCCGCGGCGGCCACAACGCCGTGACGGGCGAGCAGTCGGTCATCGGCGTCAACAGCATCATCGGCACCAAGGGCGTGCCGGCCATCAACCCGTTCAACCTCAAGCCCAGCCTGACCAACGGCAAGCTCTTCGCCCGCGACCGCAACGTCTGCGCGTATTGCGGCGGGCATTTCCACGAAGAAGACCTCACGCGCGAGCACATCGTGCCCTATGCGCGCCAGGGCGTGGACCACTGGATGAACGTGGTCACGGCCTGCCGCCCCTGCAACCACCGCAAGGGCCCGCGCACGCCCGAGCAGGCGCACATGCCGCTGCTCTACGCGCCCTACGTGCCCAGCCTGTGGGAGGACTTCATCCTGCGCAACCGCCGCATCCTGGCGGACCAGATGGAGTTTTTGATGGCGCATGTGCCCAAATCGTCCCGCCTGCTGGACTGATCGAAAAAAAGCGCCTGCTCAGGTACTTTCCCCGAGGGCTGGGGGCCGGGGCTGCGGGAATAATCCTGCCTCCTTTGTCACAACGCCCCCCGGGGGCCAGATCGGACCGTTTCCATGCGCATTGCTTCCCGCCGCCTGTTGCTGGCCGCCGCCGTTGCCGGCTTGCCCATCCTTCCCGTGTTCGCCCAGCAGGCCAAGGAAATCAAGGTCGGCTATGCGCTGGCGATCAACTCGCATTACGGCGCGGCTGCACAGGCCTGGGCCGACACGGTCGAGAAAGGCACCAGCGGCGCCTTCAAGTTCAAGCAGTTCCCCTCCAGCGCCCTGGGTGGCGAGCGCGAGCTGATCGAAGGCCTGCAGCTGGGCACCGTGGAGGCGGTGATCGTCTCCACCGGCGCCCTGAGCAACTTCGTGCCCGATGTGGGCGTGGTGGACATTCCCTTCCTGTTTCGCGACACGGCCCATGCCCGCGCGGTGCTGGACGGCCCGTTCGGCCAGGACCTGCTGGGCAAGTTCAAGGGCCGGGGCCTGATCGCCCTGGCCTGGGGCGAGCAGGGCTTTCGCCACCTGACCAACAACAAGCATCCGGTGAGCACGCCGGCAGACCTCAAGGGCCTCAAGATCCGCGTGACCGAGAACCCCGTGCACATCACGGCCTTCCGCACGCTGGGCGCCTCGCCCACGCCCATGTCCTGGCCCGAGGTGATCGGTGCGCTGCAGCAGGGCACGATCGATGGGCAGGAGAACCCGATGTCGGTGATCGTTTCCGCCAAGCTGCCGCAGGTGCAGAAATACCTCTCGCTGACCGGCCACGTCTATGCGCCCATGGCGCTGATCGTGTCGCCCAACCTCTGGTCGAGCCTCAGCGATGCGCAGAAGGCCAGCTTCACCCAGGGTGCCAAGGCGGGTGCGGCGGCCTCGCGCAAGTTCGTGGACGACGTGGAGCAAAAGGGCCTGGCAGACGTCAAGGCGGCCGGCATGCAGGTCGTGGAGTCGGTCGACAAGTCGGCCTTCCAGAAGGCCCTGGAGCCCGCCTACAAGCAATACGCCACCAAGTTCGGCCAGAAGACGCTGGACCAGATCACCGGCACGAAGTGATGGTGGCCGGCGCGGCCGGAGCCTGTCCGGCGTGCGCTTTTCCTCTGCCCGGCCTGGCCGGGCTTTTTCCGTTTTGATCGACCGACCGACAGATTGGCGCCGGCAGGTGCCCTCCCTCCCATGCTGAACCGATTCGAGCGCGCGCTGGTGGCCTGCAACCGCTGGCTGCTCATCATCCTGCTGCTGGCCATGGCCTGCATCGTCTTCGCCAACGTGGTGCTGCGCTACACCACGGGCGATTCCATCGTCTGGGCGGAGGAGGTGGCCCGGCACCTGATGATCTGGGGCACGTTCCTCGGGGCCGGACTGGTGCTGCGTTTCGGCGGGCACGTGGCCATCGACAACCTGCACCACACGCTGGGACAGACTGGCGCGCGCTGGCTGCGCGGGCTGATCGTGGCGGGGCTGGGCGTGTTCTTCCTGGTGATGGCGTGGTTCTCGGTGCAGTACGTGTGGGCCACGCGGTTCCAGACCACGCCGGCCACCGACATCGCGTTCGCCTGGATCTATTCGGCGATGCCGGTGGGCTTCCTGCTGCTGTTCGTGCACCTGCTGTTCATGGCGCGGGGCTATGTGATTCATGGCAGCTATGTCGAGTCCGACGAAATGGACGCCGAGTCCGCCGCGTCGCTGTGATGTTCCGAAGGACCTGACCCATGGCCATCACCCTCTTCGTTTCCGCCATCGTCCTGATGGCACTGGGCTTTCCCGTCGCATTCGCGCTGGCCATGTCGGCCGCGATCGCGGTGTTCGTGGGCGGGCGCTATCCGCAGCTGATCGTGTTCAAGGAGATGTTCACCGGCATCGACAGCTTCCCGCTGATGGCGGTGCCGTTCTTCATCCTCGCGGCCGAGATCATGTCCGGCGGCGCGCTCACCGTGGTGCTGCTGCGCTTCGCGGCGCAGTTCGTGGGCCACCTGCGCGGCGGGCTGGGGCATGCCAACATCCTGTCACTCACGCTGTTCTCGGGCATCTCAGGCTCGGCCCTGGCCGATGCGGCGGGGCCCGGCTCCATGATGGTGAAGATGATGGACAAGGCCGGGTATTCGCGTGCCTACGCGGCGGCACTCACCGCCAGCACGGCCATCGTGGGCCCCATCATTCCGCCCTCGATCATCATGATCATCTATGCGCTGCAGGACGAGCAGGTGTCTGTGGGGGCGCTCTTCATCGCCGGCTTCGCGCCCGGGCTGCTGATCGCTGCGGCCATGGCGCTCGTCAACTGGCGCGTGTGCGTGCGCCGCGATTACCGATCGCGCGAGCCACGGCCGAGCCGCGCGGAGATGGTGTCCAACAGCATTCGCGCCATCCCGGCGTTGATGCTGGTCGTGCTGATCCTGGTGGGCATCCGCTTCGGGATCTTCACGCCCACCGAGGCGTCGGTGGTGGCGGTGTTCTATGCGCTCATCTGCGGCAAATGGATCTACCGCACGCTGGAGTGGAAGGCGCTGCCCCACATCGCCGCGCGCTCGGCCTTGCTGACCGCATCGGTGCTGCTGGTGGTGGCAGCGTCGGCCGCGTTCGCCTGGGTGCTGACGATCGAAGGCATTCCCCAGCAACTGGCGGAGACCATCGTGGGGTGGAACCTGTCGCCCGTCACCTTCCTGATCGCGGTGAACATCCTGCTGCTGCTGTTCGGCATCTTCATGGAGCCACTGCCGGGCGTGATGATCCTCGTGCCGATCCTGGCGCCCATCTCGGCGGCGCTGGGCATCGATCCGATCCACTTCGCGATGGTGGTGATCGTCAACCTCACCCTGGGCATGATCACGCCGCCCGTGGGCGGGCTGCTGTTCGTGACGTCGGTGGCCACCAAGGTGCCGCTGGCGGCCCTCACGCGGGAGCTGCCGCCCTTCCTGCTGGCGCACCTGGCGGTGCTGATCCTGCTGACTTTCGTGCCGGCCATCTCGACCTGGCTGCCGCACGCGCTGGGGTTCTGACCCCGCGCACGAGGGCATGAAAAAAGCGCGGCAACGGCCGCGCTTTTTCTTTGGGGGCGCCGTGGGCGCTCCCGCCGTCAGCCCGCCTTGCGCGCCGTGACGATGAAGCCCTGCACGGGCGCGTTGTTCTCGTAGCGCAGCACGGTGTCTTCCACTTCCACGGTTTCGAAGCCCGCCGCCTTGCACAGAGCCACCACGTGGCTGCGCTTGTGGGCGTAGCGGCCGCTGGGCTGCAGCACCATGTCCGGGCCCGCTTCGTCCGAGGTCTCGCAAGAGAAGATCAGCTCGCCCTGGGGCACCAGGATGCGCAGGGCGTTGGGAACGGTTTCGGTGAGGTCGCCGGTGTAGATGAACACGTCCAGCGCGGCCAGCACGTCGTAGATGGCGTCGGGCGTTTCCTGCAGGGCGTCGAGCAGGTTGACGTGGTGGAATCGGTCGTACACGTTGTGGCGGCCGGCCTGCTCGATCATCTTCATCGAGATGTCCACGCCGATCAAAAAGCCGTCCAGCCGGCCCAGGCACACGCCGAGCAGGCCCGTGCCGCAGCCCAGGTCCAGCAGGTTGAGCTTCTTGTCCGGAAAGCGTTCGAGGATCTTGTCCGCCACGCGCTTGGGCAGCTGGTAGCGCAGGCCGCGCACCATGTGCTGGTCGTACATCTCGGCCAGGCTGTCGAAGAGGCCGCGGTTCAGTTCCGGCGGCTGGTGCTTCGGCGTCACGCCATGGGCCAGCGCGGCGTAGTAGGCATAGACCGAGTCGCCAGGGGCCAGTTCCAGCAGCGTGGTGGTGTCGGCGACGGCACGGGCGGGCGTGCCCGCGGCGAGGTGTGCCTTCACGCGGCCGAGCAGCGATTCGGTGTCGGCCGGGTTCTCGGCGATCAGGCCGCTCCACAGCTCGACGGATTCGGCGTGCGCGCCCTGGCCGCTCAGGTCGCGTGCCAGCTGGCGGCGCAGTTGCGCATCGCCCGGCACGAGTTCCAGCCCGCGGCGCAGGTGGCGCACGGCCATGTCCAGGTGGCCCGCGCGGTGCGCGACGTCGATCACCCCGGCCAGTACCACGAGGTTGTTGGGTTCGATCCGGGCGACCTTCTCCGCAGTGCTCACGGCTTCGTCGAACTGGTTCTGGCGTGCCAGCAGCAGGGCCAGTTCCAGCAGGCCAGGGCCCCAGTCCGGCGAGATCGCCACGGCATGGCGCAGCGCCTCGAACGCCTTGGGCAGGTTGCCGGCCTTCTCCGCCATCAGGCCCGCCAGCATGAACACGCGCGGATCGTTGGGGGACTGCTGCTGGGCCTTGTTCAGCGTCAGCGCGGCTTTCTGGAGTTCGCCCTGGGCGATCTGCGTCCTGGCGGTTTCAAGGTGTTGGCGGTTGGGGTCTGCGAGGGGTGTTGCGCTCATGTCGGGAGGGGCAAATAGGGGGAGGCGCGCATGCTTGGCGCCTTCAGGATGGGTGGACGATTATCCCGGATTCGCTGCGGGCCCCGTTCGTGCATTGGCCGCGCTGCGACGAGGGCGTTGCACCATGCCTGCGCGGGGCGGGCACGGGCCTGAAAAAAGGCCGCTGCGACCCAAAGGGCGACAGCGGCCTTCCACCTTTGGCGAGCAGTGATCGTTCAGCGCGAGAGTTCGTTGCCCACGGCGCGCACCAGCTCGCCGCCATCGCCCGACAGCTCCCAGAACATCATGCCGCGCAGGCGGGCCAGCTTCACGAAGCGCGCCTTCTCGCGCAGGGTCTGCGCATCGTCGAAGGTCCAGAACGTGGTGCCGTCGAACAGCCAGGCCGCGCGTGCATGGGCATCCCAGTAGCGGACGAAGCCCGGCTTGGCCTGGAGGGTCTGGTAGTCCTCGATGCCCGCCTCGTACGTGCCGGCGGGAATGCCCGTGGCCGCCTGGTACAGGCCGCGCTGGGCGTTGGTCACGCCCGTCCAGCCGCGCGAATACAGCGGGGCCCCGACAACGATCTTGTGCGCGGGCACGCCCGCCTGCAGGTATCTGCCCACGGTCTCGACCACCGAGAGTTTCTGCGCGCGGGCCGGGTCGTTCGGGTTCGGCGCGAGCGCGGCCTGGTGGTTGGTGGTGCTTTCCCATGCCCCGTGCAGGTCATACGCCATCACGTTGATGAAGTCGAGCGACCGGGCCACTTCGGCCAGTTCGATCTTGGCGGCGGTCTGCGGGCCGGCCGGCGCGGCGATGGTCAGGCGCAGCTGCGGGTCGATCGCATCGAGCTGGCGGCGAAACTCCTGCAGCAGCAGCGTGAAGTTGCGGGTGTCTTCGGGTCGCACGGTGTTGCCCTCGGCGCCTTCCGCGGCCGGGTATTCCCAGTCGATGTCGATGCCGTCGAACACGCCGGCGGCCGGCCCGTTGCCCGTGATGCTGCCGTCGGTCCGGCCCTTGATGAACAGGTCGATGCAGGAGGTGACCAGCGCGCTGCGGGATTCGGCGGTGAGCGCGGCATCGGAGAACCATTTCGATCCGTTCCAGCCGCCCAGTGCGATCAGGACCTTGGTGCCGGGGTAGGCCCGCTTGAGCGCGAGCAACTGCTGGAAGTTGCCGCGCAGCGGCTGGCTGGCATCGACCGCCTGGCCGTCCACGCTCTCTTCGGCGGCCCAGGCGCGCTCCACATCGGCATAGGCATCGCCCAACTGGCAGACCACTGGGCCGGCGCCGCCGGCCTGCGCGGGCTGAACGTTGCCGAACGCGTAGTTGATGGTGGTCACCGCGGGAACGCCTCCCTGGGCGACCAGGTCCTTGACCTTGAAGTTGCGCGCATAGATGCCCCACGAGGTGAAGTAGCCGACGACCTCGCGCGGCGGGCTGCCGTTGCCTCCGCCAGGGCCGTGGCCTGGTCCGTGGCTCCAGGCGCTGGTGGCCATGAGGGCCATCAGGGGAATGGCCGCAATCTGTTGGATCAAGGTGCGCATGGCGGAAAAACCTCCGAGATGTTGTTGGGGCGGCCACTATAGCGAAATTCCATCTTTCGGAATGTGTGAAATTTCCCCGCCAAATGCCGGGCCGTGAGTGCCATCAGCCTGTCATGCGGGCCCGCTAAGGTCCGGCGCTGTCCACCCCTGCCATCCCCTTGACCGAAGAGCCGTCCATGTTCAGACCCCTTGCCTGCGCTGCCATCCTCTCCGTGTGCCTTGCCGCCTGTGGGGGCAGCGACGGCGGTGCCCGCGACATCAGCGTGCGCCTGATCGGCGAGCAGACCGTGCCGAACACGCTGCAGGTGGGCGGCACCCTGGTGGGAGGGCTCTCGGGCATCGACTACGACGCCGCGCGCGACACCTGGGTACTGGTCAGCGACGACCGCTCGGACAAGAACCCCGCGCGCTTCTATACCGCGCGCCTGCAGTTCGACCCATCCACATTCGCGCCCGTGCAGTTCCTGAGCACCACGCCCTTGCGCCAGGCGGACGGCAGCGTGTACCCCGCGCGCACGGCCTCCACGGCGGCCAGCCCCGTGCCCGATCCGGAGGCGATCCGCATCGATCCGCGCGACGGCAGCCTGTGGTGGACCAGCGAGGGCGATCGCAGCCTGGGCCTGGACCCGTTCGTGATGCATGCCGATGCCAGCGGCCGGGCCCTGGGCGCGCTGCCGTGGCCCGCGGCTTACCGCATGTCGCCCACGCAGGCGACCGGCGCGCGCAACAACCTCACGCTGGAGGGGCTCAGCTTCTCGGCCGATGGCGCATCGCTGTGGGTGGCCATGGAGGCGCCGCTCTATCAGGACGGCCCGGTGCCCACGCCCACGGCGGGCGCGTATTCACGCATGCTGCAATACAACCGCAGCGGTGCGCTGCTGCGCCAGGTGGCCTATCCGGTCGATCCCATCCAGGCGGTGCCCGGCACGGGCAAGAACGCGGACAACGGCGTTTCGGAAATGCTGGCGGTGGACGACCACCGCTTCCTGGTGCTGGAGCGCTCGGGCGTGCAGGGCAGCGACGATCTGTACCGCATGCACATCCGCCTGTACGAGATCGACACCGAAGGCGCGAGCGACGTGAGCGGCATGGCCTCGCTGGGTTCGGGCGGCTTCACGCCGGTGCGCAAGCGCCTGGTGCTCAACCTGAACACGCTGGGCCTGCGCACGCTGGACAACATCGAGGGCATGGCCTGGGGGCCGCGTCTGGCCAACGGCCACCGCAGCCTGGTGATGGTGTCCGACAACAACTTCAACGACACGCAGATCAGCCAGTTCCTCGCATTCGAGGTGCTGTCCGAATAGCGCGCTGCGCCACGCCAGGCCCGCCCCGTCAGGCGAAGACGCCGGCCGTGTCCTGCATGCGCGCCGATACCTCGCCCAGGTGGTGCAGCGTGTCGCCGTAGGTCATCTCCAACTGGGTGAGCGTCTTGAAGTAGTGGCTGCCGATGTATTCGTCGGTCACACCGATGCCGCCGTGCAGCTGTACCGATTGCTGGCCCACGAAGCGCATCGACTGGCCGAGCTGCACCTTGGCGCGGGCGATGGCGCGGCGGCGCTCGTCCGCCGGGGCGTTGAGCTTGAGGCTGGCGTAGTAGCTCATCGAGCGCGCCAGCTCCAGCTGCATCTTCATGTCGGCCACGCGGTGGCGCAGGGCCTGGAAGCTGGCGATCACCACGCCGAACTGCTTGCGCTGGTTCATGTAGTCCACGGTGAGCGATACGGCCTGGTCCATCACGCCCACGGCCTCGGCGCACACGCCGGCGATGCCGGTGTCCACCGCCAGGGCCAGCGCGGCCAGCCCGTCGGTGGTGACGAGCGTGGCGGGTGCGTCGGCCAACTGCACCTCGGCCGCGCGGCTGCCGTCCTGCGTGACGTAGCCGCGTGTGGTGATGCCCGGCGCGCCGCGTTCGACCAGAAACAGGGCGATCGCGCCGTTCCACTGGGCGGGCACCAAGAAGGCATCGGCCTGGTCGCCGGCCGGAACGATGCTTTTGAGGCCTGTCAGCGCATGCCCTGATGGCGCCGCCGCCGCGGTGGCTTCGCACACGTCGAGGCGGTAGCGGGCTTTGCGCTCCTGCTGCGCCAGCACGACCAGGGCCTCGCCGCTGGCGATGCGCGGCAGCCAGTCGGCCTGAACGGATTCGGGTGCGTACTGGCCCAGCACGCTGCTGGCGATGAAGGCCTGGGCGAGCGGCTCCAGCACGATGCCCCGGCCCAGTTCCTCCAGGGCCACCATGGCGTCCACCGGGCCCTGGCCCAGGCCGCCGTGCGCCTCGGGCACGGTCAGGGCCGTGAGGCCCAGCTCGGCCAGTTCGTTGTAGGCCGCGCGGTCGAAGCCGCCGGCAGCCACGATGCCGCGGCGGCGCTCGAAGGTGTAGCCCTTGTCCACCCAGCGGCGTACCGCGTCGCGCAGCGATTGCTGATCGTCCGAGAAATCAAAGTCCATTTTTTTCACTCCTGGCGAAGTTCTCGCCCTGGCGGGAGGGGGTGGGGTTCAGCCCAGAACGGTCTGGGCGACGATGTTGCGCTGCACCTCGTTGGAGCCGCCGTAGATGGTGGTCTTGCGCAGGTTGAAGTAATTCGCGGCCAGCGGTGCGTTGGCCACCTCGCCGCCCGGGAATCCGCCCAGCGCGCCGGCGCCCGCATCGCCCTGCCAGCCGGCCTCCATCGCCTCTTCGATGAAGGGCAGGCTGAAGGGGCCGGCGGCCAGCATCATCAGTTCGGCATAGCGCTGCTGGATCTCGCTGCCGCGGATCTTGAGCAGGCCCGCGATGTCCAGCGAGTTCTTGCCGGATTTTTCGGCCGACAGCACCCGCAGCACCAGCATTTCCAGCGCCACGATGTCCACCTCCAGCAGGGCGATCTGGTCGCGAAAGCGCAGGTCGTCGTACAGCCCCTCGGCGCGGGCGATGCGCTTGAGGCGTTCCAGCTCGCGCTTGCTGCGGTTCACGTCGGCGATGTTGGTGCGCTCGTGGCTCAGCAGGTGCTTGGCGTAGGTCCAGCCCTTGTTCTCTTCGCCGATCAGGTTCTCGGCGGGCACCTTCACGTTGTCGAAGAAGACCTCGTTGACCTCGCACTCGCCGTCCAGCAATCGGATGGGACGCACGGTGACGCCGGGCGACTTCATGTCGAGCAGCAGGAACGAGATGCCGGTCTGCGGCTTGCCTTCCGTGCTGGTGCGCACGAGGTTGAACATCCAGTCGCCGTACTGGCCCAGCGTGGTCCAGGTCTTCTGGCCGTTGACCACGTAGTGGTCGCCCACGCGCTCGGCGCGCGTCTTGACCGAGGCCAGGTC
>NZ_BAAJYR010000031.1:0-25882 GCF_057546605.1 Acidovorax sp. KPB24-03
CGGCCGGGCAGGGTGGCGGGGTCGGCGGGGCCCTGCGGACCGTTCGCGGCCACGCCATGGTCGGCCGCACGCGCGTGCAGGTCCAGGGTGGCGGCGGCTTTGGCCTGGGGGTCTGTCAGGCACAGGGCCTCGAGGGCACGTTGGCGAAGGTCCATCCCTACAATTCTAGGATTCGGCCCCGCTGACAAAAAAAGGAGACCTGGATGGCGCTTTACGAACTCGATGGCATTTCTCCCCGCACCGCGCCGTCGGCGTGGGTGGCGGACAGTGCCGAAGTCATCGGCCACGTCGTGCTGGGCGAGTCGTCCAGCATCTGGTTCGGGGCCGTGCTGCGCGGCGACAACGAGCCGATCACCATCGGCGCCGGCACCAATGTGCAGGATGGCAGCGTGCTGCACTCCGACCCCGGCCAGCCGCTGGTGCTGGGCGAGCGCGTGACGATCGGCCACAAGGTCATGCTGCATGGCTGCACGGTGGGCGACGAATCGCTCATCGGCATCGGCGCGGTGGTGCTCAACGGTGCGAAGATCGGCAGGCATTGCCTCGTCGGCGCCGGCGCGCTGGTGACGGAGGGCAAGGAGTTTCCCGATGGCTCCATGATCATCGGCAGTCCCGCGAAGGCGGTGCGCCAGCTCTCGCCCGAGCAGATCGAGGGCCTGCGCCGGAATGCGCAGACCTACATCGACAACGCCCAGCGCTTTCGCGCCGGGTTGCGCAAGCTGGCTTGAGCGGCGCCAACATTTCAGGAAAACCAGGGTGTCTGAACTCCACAAGTTTCTTTTCGATGGCCTGCCCGTGCGCGGCATGATCGTGCGCCTCACCGACGCCTGGACCGAGATCCTCGCACGGCGCGCCGGCAACACCACCTCCGGCGCCTATCCGCCGCCCGTGCGCGAGCTATTGGGCGAGATGGCCGCGGCCGGCGTGCTGATGCAGTCCAACATCAAGTTCAACGGGGCGCTGGTGCTGCAGGTCTTCGGCGACGGCCCCGTCAAGCTGGCGGTGGCCGAGGTGCAGTCGGACCTCAGCCTGCGCGCCACGGCCTCGGTAAACGGCGAAGTGCCGGACGGTGCCCGCCTGAGCGACATGGTGAATGTGGGCGGCGGCGGGCGCTGCGCCATCACGCTCGATCCGAAGGACCGCCTTCCGGGCCGGCAGCCCTACCAGGGCGTGGTGCCGCTGCATGGCGACCACCACGAGAAGATCGAAAAGCTCAGCGACGTGCTGCAGCACTACATGCTGCAGTCCGAACAGCTGGACACCACGCTGGTGCTGGCCGCCGATGACCAGGTGGCCGCCGGCCTGCTCATCCAGCGCATGCCGATCAAGGGCGAGGGCAATCTGGCCGGCGAGTTGACCCACCGCGAGAACGAGGACCAGATCGGCCACAACGAGGACTACAACCGCATCGCCACCCTGGCGGCCAGCCTGACGCGCGACGAACTGCTGGGCCTGGACGTGGACACCATCCTGCGCCGCCTGTTCTGGGAAGAGAAACTGCTGCGCTTCGTCCCCCAGCAGGGCGTGGACGGCCCGCGGTTCGCCTGCACCTGCAGCCGCGAGCGCGTCAGCAACATGCTGCGCAGCCTGGGGGTGGAAGAGGCCGAGAGCATCCTCGCCGAGCGCGGCGACATCGAGGTGGCCTGCGAGTTCTGCGGCCAGCAGTACCGCTACGACGCGGTGGATGCGGCGCAGATCTTCACCGAGCCCGGCAAGCAATTGCCAGGGCCGTCCAGCGTTCAGTAGCCGCCGGCGGCAAGGCCCGCGGGTCCCGCATCAGCCGCGCAGCGCCGTGAACAGCTTGTGCTCGCACTCGGGGTCGCTGCACTTCTCGCACGACCATGCACGAAGGCGGGCAGGCCGTGCCGGCGCTTCTTGATCAAAAACTGTGGGTGCCGGCGGGTCATATGCCTTGGGTGCTATTTTTTTTAATAGCATCCAGGACCGCCCGCAGCCGCTCGTTCTCGCTGCCGTACAGCACGCGATAGGCCACACCGGCCTCGGAAAGCGCCCCGCGCAGGCAGGCATCGAACCGCTCCTGCCCGCAGGGCTGCGGTGTCTGGCCCCAGGCTTTCGAAGGCGTCGCGCCGTCCAGTCCGCCGAGCAGCGTGGCTCGGCACGTTGCCGCATGGGTCGCCGCCAGCGCTGCCAGCGCCTGCTGCGCCGCATCTTGCAAGGGGCCCACCGGTGCCTGCAGGCAGCGCGACACGGCCGCATGCAGCGCCGGGCAGGCATCGACCAAGGCATGCCCCGGCTGCAGGTGCCGTACCACCGCGCGCGCCAAAGCCTCCAGCCCGGTGCCGGGGGCGCCCAGCAGGGCGATGCGGACCGGATCGGCGGCCAAGGGACTCGGGGGGCGGGGGGAATGAACGCTGCAGGGACCTGTCCGCTCAGCGGTGGGTTACCTGCACGTAGATCTCGTTGGGCTTGACCATGCCCAGTTCGTTGCGCGCCTTTTCCTCGACCATGTCCAGGCCTTCGCGCAGGTCGTGCACTTCGGAGGTGAGACGTTCGTTGGCCTGGCGGGCCTCGGCATTGGCCTGCTTTTGCGCGGCGATCTTTTCCTTCATTTCC
Organism: Acidovorax sp. KPB24-03; assembly: GCF_057546605.1. NCBI lineage: Bacteria > Pseudomonadati > Pseudomonadota > Betaproteobacteria > Burkholderiales > Comamonadaceae > Acidovorax > Acidovorax sp. KPB24-03. The sequence continues at coordinate 2,575 of NZ_BAAJYR010000031.1, forward strand.
TGCACGTGGTGGACGCTGCCGCGGCCGGACCATAGCTGCGCCTGCACCCCCACGAGGAGGAGGAGGAGCACCAGCGGAACGATGCGGGGACTCATGGCGGGCAGGTCGGGTTGCAGGAAAGGGATCGGTTACCGCCCGTGGCACGGCCCTCACAGAAGGAGGGAGGACCGTGCCACGGCGGTGGGTTCAGGTTAGCGCAGGTTGTAGAACGCAGCGCGGCCGGGGTAGTGGGCGATGTCGCCCAGGTCTTCCTCGATGCGCAGCAGCTGGTTGTACTTGGCGATGCGGTCCGAGCGCGACAGCGAGCCCGTCTTGATCTGGCCCGCGTTGGTGCCCACGGCGATGTCGGCGATGGTGCTGTCCTCGGTCTCGCCCGAACGGTGCGAGATCACGGCCGTGTAGCCGGCGCGCTTGGCCATCTCGATGGCGGCGAAGGTTTCGGTCAGGGTGCCGATCTGGTTGATCTTGATGAGGATCGAGTTGGCGATGCGCTTGTCGATGCCTTCCTTCAGGATCTTGGTGTTGGTGACGAACAGGTCGTCGCCCACCAGCTGCACCTTCTCGCCCAGGCGTTCGGTCAGGTGCTTCCAGCCGTCCCAGTCGCCTTCGGCCATGCCGTCTTCGATGGAGATGATAGGGTACTTGTCCACCCACGCGGCGAGCATGTCGGTCCATTGCTGGGCCGTCAGGCGGATGCCGCCTTCGCCTTCCAGCACGTAGTGGCCGTCCTTGTAGAACTCGCTGGCCGCGCAGTCCAGGGCCAGGGCGATCTGTTCACCGGCGGTGTAGCCGGCGGCGTCGATGGCCTGCAGGATGAGCTGGATCGCGGCTTCGTGGTTCTCGACGCTGGGGGCGAAACCGCCCTCGTCGCCCACGGCGGTGCTCATGCCGCGGTCGTTGATGATCTTCTTGAGGGCATGGAACACCTCGGCGCCCCAGCGCACGGCTTCGCGGAAGCTCGGCGCACCCACGGGGACGATCATGAATTCCTGCAGATCCAGGCTGTTGTTGGCATGCGCGCCGCCGTTGATGACATTCATCATCGGCACGGGCAACTGGATGCCGCCCATGCCGCCCAGGTAGCGGTACAGGGGCAGGCCGGACTCTTCAGCAGCGGCGCGGGCCACGGCCATGGAGACCGCCAGCATGGCGTTCGCGCCCAGGCGGCTCTTGTTGTCGGTGCCGTCCAGGTCGATCAGGGTCTTGTCCAGAAAGGCCTGCTCGGAGGCGTCCAGGCCCAGCACGGCCTCGGAAATCTCGGTGTTGATGTGCTCCACGGCCTTGAGCACGCCCTTGCCCAAGTAGCGGCCCTTGTCGCCGTCGCGCAGCTCGATGGCCTCGCGGCTGCCGGTGGACGCGCCCGAGGGCACGGCCGCGCGGCCCATCACGCCCGATTCCAGCAGCACGTCGCATTCGACGGTGGGGTTGCCGCGACTGTCCAGCACTTCGCGACCTACGATATCAACGATGGCACTCATTCAGGATTCTCCGGTTGATGATTAATTCTGGTTCAAAGCGCTGCCCCAACAGCATTGGAGGCGTGCTTCTCATATGGATGGCGTTATCTTCAAAGCGATGCAACGGAGCTTAGCAGGTAGGCGGCCGTCAGAATGACTGCGGCAGACCCAGTACTAAACCTACAGTGATAACCAAAGCCTGGGGCCAAGCATTCACTCTTTGAATCAATGCAGAAGGGCGAATGGCCAGCAACGGAATTGAAACAATGGTGCAGACCAGAAAAAGCGTGGAAAACAATCCAACGCGCTCTGAAGTGGTCAGCAGTGTGAAGTTGGAGACAAAGAATAAAAACAAAAATACCAGCAGCCAGCAAGTCAATTCGATCGCATGGCGGATATTGATTGATTCGGTGGCAGTATTTTTTTTAAAAAAGCGAAAAAGCAAAAAAGAGAGGCTCAGTGCCAGTGGTGGCAGTGCAATCAATGAAAATGCTGCGGAAAAACCGCTAAGACTCCCAATGGCGATGTAAGCCACCGGAGTCAGCAGAAGACCGAGAATAAGGCAGGCGCAAGCAAAAGCCGATACCTTATTGTTTTTGAATAAATTATTCGGCAGCGATTTCATATTCTTTGACGGTGGCAGCGCGGGTCACCAACGGGAAATAGCCGAACTGATGCTGAAGCTGCCACCAAGCCGTAATGCCGACTGACGCTGTCGAAGCGATGATCGAATCTGAAGCCGCTCCATATTCCCTGAGATCATCGTCGTCCAGGCCGAAGATGTCGTAGAAAACGAAATTCAGGGTCAGCCAGTATTTCTTGGCATTGCTGTCGTAATGGTAGTGGGTCGCGATGACATAAACGTACTGCACCCCGTTGATCATCAATCCCAGTCCGTTATTGAAATCCCGGGTCGAAAAGACCTTGCTTCCCAAGTTCAAGGCGGGAACGCCTAGGTTGGTCGGCATGTGGAGCTTCTTGATGTCCCACTGCGCGTTCTTCAGCGATTGATGAAGGCGTACTTGGCCGGTGGTCCGGTTGGGTGAGTTGGGTGCGGAAACGACCGCATTGCAGAACGAATTGATATTGGGGTGGTTGCCCACTGCCGTATTGAGTCGCTCGTCATCGAAGTACTCCACAGCGGTCCTGCGGGTGTTCAGGAAATCATCAAACAGACGTCTGGCCATGCCCGTCTTGTCGCCGGCTGCAAAGATATCGAGCAATTTCAGCATCTTGGGGGCCAGTTCGCTGGGACTGTCTCCCACGCTCTGGCCTCTGGGGGCACGGAAGCGGCAGCCAGAGGTGATGTCCTGACCATACCGTGGCGGGCTCATCGCCGGAATGTAGGTGTTGTCAGCAAAAGCGTGCTGAGGCGTCAGGTAATTGTCTTTCGCGATAGCGACCACCATGGGTGGATGAAGCGCGACCTTCAATTCACACGCCTTCCACGCACACCATGCGCATGACGGCCGCGCCTTCGCGGACCGCCTTGGCCTTCTGGTACTCGGGCGTGTCGTAGAACGCGCGGGCCGCCTCGAAGCTCGGGAACTTCAGCAGCACGGTGCGGCCGGGGTTCCAGTCGCCTTCGAGCACCTCGACCTTGCCGCCGCGGATGCAGACCTCGGCGCCATGCACCTGCATGGCGTGGGTGCTCCACTTCTTGTACTCCTCGTACTGCGTCGGGTTGGTGACGGTGACGGATGCGATGACGTAACCACTGCTCATGGCTCAGGCTCCAAAGTTGTTTTCGAGGAATCCGTTGCGCTTGGTGATGGTGTCCAGCGCCACCAGCGTTTCCAGCAGCGCCTTCATGTGCTTGAGCGGCACGGCGTTGGGGCCGTCCGACAGGGCCTTGGCCGGGTCGGGGTGCGTTTCCATGAAGAGGCCCGCCACGCCCACGGCGACGGCGGCGCGGGCCAGCACCGGGACCATCTCACGCTGGCCGCCGCTGCTCGTGCCCTGGCCGCCCGGCAACTGCACCGAGTGGGTGGCGTCGAACACGACCGGCGCCCCGGTCTCGCGCATGATGGCCAGGCCGCGCATGTCGGACACGAGGTTGTTGTAGCCGAAGCTCGCACCCCGCTCGCAGGCCATGAAGCTGTCCTCGGGCAGGCCAGCCTCCAGCGCGGCGGCGCGGGCCTTGTCGATCACGTTCTTCATGTCGTGCGGCGCGAGGAACTGGCCCTTCTTGATGTTCACCGGCTTGCCCGACTGCGCCACCGCGCGGATGAAGTCGGTCTGGCGGCACAGGAAGGCGGGCGTCTGCAGCACATCGACCACCTTGGCGGCCTCGGTGATGTCGTCCTCGGTGTGCACGTCGGTCAGCACGGGCACGTCCAGGTCGCGCCGGATCTTGGCCAGGATCTCCAGGCCCTTCTCGCGGCCGGGGCCGCGAAAGCTGGTGCCCGACGACCGGTTGGCCTTGTCGAAGCTGCTCTTGAAGATGAACGGAATGCCCAGCGCCGCCGCCGTCTCCTTGAGCTGGCCGGCCACGTCCATCTGCAGTTGCTCGGACTCGATCACGCAGGGGCCCGCGATGAGGAAGAAGCGGTGTTCCAGGCCGACGTCGAAGCCGCAGAGTTTCATGGCAGGGGTTCTTTCTTTTCTCGTCGTTGCTTCGGAAGAAGGCTTTCAGGCCGCCGCGAGGGCTGGCTGCTGGCTCTTTTGGCGCTCCACGGCCGCCTTGATGAAGGCGTTGAAGAGCGGGTGGCCGTTCCACGGCGTCGATTTGAATTCGGGGTGGAACTGCACGCCGATGTACCAGGGATGCACGCTCTTGGGCAGCTCGACGATCTCGGTGAGCTGCTCGCGCTGCGTGAGCGCCGAGATCACCAGGCCCGCCTTGCGCAACTGGTCGAGGTAGTTCACGTTGGCTTCGTAGCGGTGGCGGTGGCGCTCGGTGACGATGTTGCCGTAGATCTCGTGCGCCAGCGTGCCGGACGCCACGTCCGAGCTCTGCGCGCCCAGGCGCATGGTGCCGCCCAGGTCGGAGTTCTCGTTGCGCGTCTTGATCGTGCCGTCGGCGTCCTTCCACTCGGTGATCAGGGCGATCACGGGGTGGGGCGTGGCAGGCTCGAACTCGGTGCTGTTGGCGTCCTTGAGACCGGCCACGTGGCGCGCGTACTCGATGGTGGCGACCTGCATTCCCAGGCAGATGCCCAGATAGGGCACCTGGTGCTCGCGGGCATAGCGGGCCGTGCTGATCTTGCCTTCCACGCCCCGCGCGCCGAAGCCGCCGGGCACCAGGATGGCATCGTACTTGGCGAGTTTTTCGGCCGCGTCGGCGGCGCCGATGGTCTCGGAATCGATGTGCTCGATCTTCACGCGCACATGGTTCTTCATGCCGGCGTGGCGCAGCGCCTCGTTCACCGACTTGTAGCTGTCGGACAGGTCCACGTACTTGCCCACCATGGCGATGGTGACCTCGCCCTGTGGATGCTCGGTCTCGTAGACGAGCTGGTCCCAGCGCTTGAGGGTCGTGGGCGGCGTGTTCAGGCGCAGCTTGTCGCAGATCAGGCCGTCCAGGCCCTGCTCGTGCAGCATGCGCGGCACCTTGTAGATGGTGTCCACGTCCCACATGCTGATCACGCCCCATTCGGGCACGTTGGTGAACAGCGAAATCTTGCCGCGCTCTTCCTCGGGAATGCGGCGGTCGGCGCGGCACAGCAGCGCATCGGGCTGGATGCCGATCTTGCGCAGCTCCTGCACGGTGTGCTGGGTCGGCTTGGTCTTGAGCTCGCCCGCGGCGGCGATCCACGGCAGGTAGGTCAGGTGCACGAAGGCGGCGTTGTTGGGGCCGAGCTTGAGGCTCAGCTGGCGCACCGCTTCGAGGAAGGGCAGGGACTCGATGTCGCCCACCGTGCCGCCGATCTCGACGATGGCCACGTCCACCGCGTCGCCCGTGCCCACGCCGGCGCCGCGCTTGATGTATTCCTGGATTTCGTTGGTGACGTGCGGAATGACCTGCACAGTCTTGCCGAGGTAGTCGCCGCGCCGTTCCTTCTCCAGCACGCTCTGGTAGATGCGGCCCGTGGTGAAGTTGTTGGTCTTTTTCATGCGCGTTTCGATGAAACGCTCATAGTGGCCGAGATCGAGGTCGGTTTCGGCACCGTCGTCGGTGACGAAGACCTCGCCGTGCTGGAACGGGGACATGGTGCCCGGGTCCACGTTGATGTACGGGTCGAGCTTGATGAGGGTGACTTTGAGGCCCCGCGATTCGAGGATCGCGGCAAGGGAGGCTGAGGCGATTCCCTTGCCCAGGGAAGACACCACACCGCCGGTGACGAAGACAAATTTGGTCATGTCTTTTTAGGTGGTGGGAAATTGGGATTATAGAGGGCGGCCATCGGCCGCCCGGCCGGCGCCCCGTCTGCTAAATTGCGCGCCATGAACGAGCTCGCCGGCAAACACATTCTCCTGGGACTCTCCGGCGGCATCGCCTGCTACAAATCGGCTGAATTCGCCCGCCTGCTCATCAAGGCCGGGGCCACCGTGCAGGTCGTGATGACCGAGGCGGCCGCGCAGTTCATGACCCCTGTCACGATGCAGGCGCTGACGGGGCGCACGGTGTACCACTCGCAGTGGGACGCGCGCGAGCCCAACAACATGCCGCACATCAACCTGGGCCGCGAGGCCGACGCGATCGTCATCGCGCCGTGCAGCGCGGACTTCATCGCGCGCTTGGCGCAGGGGCGCTCCGACGAACTTCTGAGCCTGACCTGCCTGGCCCGGCCCATCGACCGCGTGCCGCTGCTGCTCGCCCCCGCCATGAACCGCGAGATGTGGGCGCACCCGGCCACGCAGCGCAACCTGGCTCAGGTCGCGCGCGATGGCGCCGTGGTGCTGGCCGTGGGCAACGGTGACCAGGCCTGCGGCGAGACCGGTGACGGCCGCATGCTGGAGCCGGCCGAACTGCTGGAGGAACTGACGGCGTTCTTCGCGCCCAAGGTGCTGGCCGGCCAGCACGTGCTGGTGACGGCGGGCCCCACGTTCGAGGCCATCGACCCGGTGCGCGGCATCACCAACCGCTCCAGCGGCAAGATGGGCTTTTCCATCGCCCGCGCCGCGCGCGAGGCCGGCGCGCAAGTCACGCTGGTGGCGGGGCCGGTACACCTGCCCACACCGCGCGGCGTGCGCCGCGTGGACGTGCAATCGGCACAAAACATGCTCGATGCCGTAGTGGAATATGCCTCGGATGCTACTGTTTTTGTAGCAACCGCTGCTGTGGCCGACTGGCGCCCTGCGCAGGCGGCCCGCCACAAGATCAAGAAGGACGGCTCCGGCGAGGTGCCTGCGCTGGCGTTCGTGGAGAACACGGACATCCTGGCCCAGGTCGCGAAATCCGAGCGCGCGCTCTCGGGGCAATTGTTCTGCGTCGGCTTTGCGGCCGAGAGCGAAGACCTGCTGCGCCACGCCAGCGCCAAGCGCGAGCGCAAGGGCGTGCCGCTGCTGGTGGGCAACATCGGCCCAGCCACCTTCGGGCAGGACGACAACGCGCTGCTGCTGATCGATGCCCAGGGACACCGCGAACTGCCGCGCGCCTCCAAGCGCGAGCTGGCCCGCCAGTTGGTGGCCGAGATCGCCCGGCGCATTGCGGGCACCGCCTGACATCCCGTCCGAAACCGATCCAACCCGTGCAGCATCCCTTGCGCCCCGAATGGGACACGCCGCCCGACGGCGATTTCGCGAGCTACGTGGAGCGGCTCAGCCGGATGCAGCATCCGGCCCATTCGTTGGCGCCCGGTGAGGAGCCTGGCCACTACGGCGCCCGCCCGAATGTCGTCGGTACGGCTGCGAAAGGCGCAGCCGTGAAGGCGCCCGTCCGCGATGCGGTGACGCGTCAGGCCTCTCTGACGATGCCGGGCGCCCAAGGGCTCCGGCTGTTGCGCCTGGCACGGGCGGTGCTGCTCCTGCTGGTGCTGGCGAAGGCGGTGGCGTGGCTGGCTTTCGCCTGGGGTTCGCTGTTCGGCGTCGTATCGCTCGGCCTGTTGTGGTGGGGCCTGGGCGCGGCCGGGCGCCTGCTGTCCGGCGGCCCGCCATCATCGCCCGGTACCGACCGCGCCGCAGCGCTGCAAACCGTGCTGGAGGCGCTGCGCCAAGCGACGCGCCAGCCCCCGAATTCCCGTTTTCCCAAGAAGTGAATTGAACCTGTGAAGATCGACGTCAAGATTCTCGACCCCCGCATGGCAGCGCAGCTGCCTTCCTACGCCACGCCGGGCAGCGCCGGCCTCGACCTGCGTGCCTGCCTGGACGAGCCGCTCACGCTGCAGCCCAACGCCTGGCAACTGGTGCCCACCGGGATCGCCATCTATCTGAAAGACCCCGGGTATGCCGCGCTGATCCTTCCGCGCTCGGGCCTGGGGCACAAGCATGGCATCGTGCTGGGCAATCTGGTGGGGCTGATCGACAGCGACTACCAGGGCCAGCTCATGGTCAGCGCCTGGAACCGCAGCAACACGGCGTTCACACTCGATCCCATGGAGCGGCTGGCCCAACTGGTCATCGTGCCGGTGGTGCAGGCGCAGTTCAACGTGGTCAGCGACTTTCCCGCCACGCAGCGCGGCGAAGGCGGCTACGGCTCGACGGGCCAGGCCTGAACGGCCTGCCGCGCCATCTGTTTCCGATCTTTTGTAGGCCGGCGCCGACATGGCTGCCAGTATCTGTCTTGCCTGCCGGGCCGCGATTGCCCGTCGGGTTCCGGGGTGGGCTGCATGGTGCAATCCGCTTCACGTCAAAGGCTTTGAAGGCCTGCGCATCGCTCTGAAGGAGAACTCTCATGTCCCGTTTCATCCGCTCCGCCACCCTGGCAGGTTCCGTCGCCCTGGTGACCCTGCTCTCGGCCTGCGCCCAGCAACCGCGCTATTCCAACAACTACCCCGCCCAGCCCCAGCCGGGCTATTCCTCCTACCCCGCTGCGCAGAACCAGAACCAGAACGGCACCGAGTTCGGCGTGGTCTCCAACATCGAAACCCTGCATGCGCGCAACCGCGGCACCAGCGGCGCGGGTGCCGTGCTGGGCGCGGTGGCCGGCGGCGTGCTGGGCAACCAGGTGGGCAAGGGTAGCGGCCGCGCCGCAGCCACCGTGCTGGGTGCTGTGGGCGGCGGTGTAGTGGGTAACCAGATCGAAGGCCGCACCGGCAACAACAATGACGGCCAGGCCGAGGGCTACCGCCTGACGATCCAGCTGGATCAGGGCGGCCAGCGCGTCTATGACGTGACCACGCCAGGCGACCTGCGTACCGGCGACCGCGTGCGCCTGTATGGCGGCCAGATCTCGCGCATCTGACCTGCCATGCTCTCGTCGCCTGCCGCGCACGCGTGGCAGGCAACCCATGCAAAACGGGCCCCTCGGGGCGTTTTGCATGGGTCGATGAATCGGTCAGTGAAGGGTGGGTGCATCCGCCGCGGGCGGCTGGATGCGGAAGAAGCCGGTGCCGGCCGAGCCGCGGCCGATCTCTTCCTCAGTTGCCTCTCGCACGCTTTGCACGGTGAGGTGCAGGCGCAGCGCGATGCCGGCCAGCGGGTGGTTGCCGTCGAGCACGATGTGCTCCGAGTAGATCTGGGCCACGGTGTACAGCACGTCGCGCGGGGCCGCCGGGTTGGTGCCCTGCGGCAGCGCGCTGCCTTCGACCGTCATGCCTTCTTCCAGGTCGGCGGGAAAGAGGTTGCGCGGTTCGAGGAACAGCAGCTGGTCCTGGTAGTCGCCGAAGGCTTCCTCCGGCTCCAGGTGCAGCGACAGCGACGTGCCCGCGGCATGGCCCTGCAGGGCCTCTTCGATGCGCGCGAGCAGATCGTCGCCGCCGACGAGAAACTCCACCGGCTCATCGAGCACGTCCAGTTCCTCGCCCAGGGTGTCTTTCAGGATCCAGGTCAAAGCGACCACACATTGTTGGTTGATTTCCATAGGAGAATTGTCGCAGTTCGACCCTCGTCCGCGCACGCGGCATCAATTCCCCATGGATGTTCAACAACCTCTGGCGCTGCTGGGCGGGCTCACGCCGGCGCAGTTCATGCGCCGCCACTGGCAGAAAAAGCCCCTGCTGGTTCGCCAGGCCATCGCCGCGTTCGACCCGCCGGTGCAACGTGCCGAATTGTTCGCGCTCGCCGCGCAAGAGGGCGTCGAATCGCGCCTCGTGCAGCACAAGGCCGGCGCGTGGAAGCTGCGCCACGGCCCTTTCGCGCGCCGTTCGCTGCCGCCGCTCACCACGCGCGAGTGGACGCTGCTGGTGCAGGGCGTCGATCTGCATGACGACGCGGTGCATGCGCTGATGGAGCAGTTTTGCTTCGTGCCGCGCGCGCGGCTCGACGACCTGATGATCAGCTATGCCTCCGATGGCGGCGGCGTTGGACCGCATTTCGACAGCTACGACGTCTTCCTGCTCCAGGCCCAGGGGCGTCGGCGCTGGCGCATCGGCCGGCAGAAGGACCTCACGCTGCGCGAGGGCATTCCGCTCAAGGTGCTGGCGCAGTTCGAGCCCGAGCAGGAGTTCGTGCTCGAGCCCGGGGACATGCTCTACCTGCCGCCGCGCTATGCGCACGATGGCATCGCCGAAGGCGAATGCATGACCTACTCCATCGGGTTCCGTTCCCCCGCCCGCAACGGGATCGCGCAGGAGTTGCTGTCGCGCCTGGCCGATGATGCCGCCGATGACGATGCGCCACCCCAGCTGTACCGCGATCCGTCACAGGCCGCGGTGGCGCAGCCGGGCGAGATTCCCCCGGCGCTGCAGGCCTTTGCCCGCCAGGCGCTGGAGCGCGCCCTGTCCGAGCCGCTGGCCCTGGAGCGCGCCCTGGGCGAGAGCCTGACCGAGCCCAAGCCCAACGTGTGGTTCGAGCCCGGGGCGGTGGGCGGCCTGCTGGAAGGCGTTCAATTGGACCGCCGCACCCGCATGGTGTATGACGCGCGCCATGTGTTCATCAACGGCGACAGCTACCTGGCGGCAGGCCGCGACGCCACCCTCATGCGCCGGCTGGCCGATGAGCGCGTGCTGCGACCCCGCGATCTCGCGCGCGCCAGCGACGATGCGCTGGAGCTGTTGTCTTCCTGGTGCGAAACGGGTTGGGCGCACGCCTGGTCGCCACCTGATTGATGGACCTTTGAACGCGCAAAGGCGCAGTCACCTTAAGGAGCCACCGATGTCCGATGCATCCCCCCGCCATCCCGAAGCGGCCGTCGCACTGCCCGCCGGGCGTTTCAACGGCCGGGAAGACTTTCGCCAATGGGTGCGCGACGCGTTGGCTTGCGCGGCTCGGGAAGGCTGGAACGAGATCGTGCTGAGCGACTTCGACTTTCATGATTGGCCGCTTGGCGAGCGCGAGGTGATCGATTCGCTGCAGTCCTGGGCGCGCCGCGGGCGCCGCCTCACGGTGCTGGCCGGAACGTATGAAGAAATGGTGCGGCGCCACGCGCGCTTCGTGCATTGGCGGGGCGTGTGGGACCATGTGATCGAATGCCGCCGCGCGCCCACGGCAGACCGCCTGGAACTGCCCAGCGTGCTCTGGTCCGATGCCTGGGTGCTGCAACGGTTGGACCCCGAGCGCTGCGCCGGCGTGGCAGGCCGCGAGCCCGAGCGCCGCCTGCTGGCGCGCGAGGCCCTCAACGAATGGCTGCTGCGCAAGAGTTCACCGGGGTTCCCGGCGACCACGCTGGGACTGTGAATAATGCGCTCCCCATTTTTGCGATTTACCGAAGAGAAACAAAACGTCCCGTCGGTGTTAGTCTGTATTGACGGAATCTCCCTATAATTTGCGGTTGAAGTAAAAAAGGCGCCCCTGAGCGCCAAGCACCGCCAAAGAGCACGCTGCAAGAGGGCGCCAATGGCGGCAATTCCAATATCCGTCTGTCCAATAGGAAAAACTGAAATGAAGAACTCTCTCGTTCTGGCTGCCCTGGTCGCCTCCGTCGCTCTCGCCGCTTGCGGCAAGAAGGAAGAAGCCGCTGCGCCTGCACCGGCTCCCGCTCCTGTGGAAGCACCAGCACCGGCTCCCGCTCCCGTGGTGACGCCTGCTGCTTCCGACGCAGCCCCTGCCGTGACCGCTCCCGCATCCGACGCTGCTTCCGCTCCCGCAGGCGACGCTGCCAAGGCCGCTGCCGATGCTGCTGCAGCAGCCGCTGCCGGCGCTTCCACCGCCAAGTAAGCGATCGCTCCAACCGGCTTCGGCACACCGTGCCGGAGTCTGGCAAAAAGCCCCGTACCACCAGGTCGGGGCTTTTTTTTATTGGGCGGGCCGTTTTGGCTGGTTTCGAAGGGGTACGAAATGCGAGATGCCTTGCGGACCTCAAGGCGTTACCAAGTCCGCGGCCTGCCGAAAGATCAGCCGCAGGCGATCCAGTCGGAGCCGGTGACCGGGCTGGCCACGTCCACGCGCGAGGTTTCCCACCCCAAGGCCGAGGCCAGCGCGGCCTGGGCCAGTTCGGGGCGGTTGTTCTGCGCGCTGAGGTGGGCCGCCACCACGCGGCTCAGCCCCGTGTGCTGCATGGCCCGCAGGATGTCGGCGGCCACGGTGTTGGCCAAGTGGCCGTAGAGGCCGCTGATACGGCGCTTCAGGAACGCCGGGTAGCTGGAGACGGCGAGCAGATCGGGGTCGTGGTTGGATTCCAGCAGCAGCGCATGGCAGCCTTTGAGGTGGGCCAGCACATGGTCGGTGGCATGGCCCAGGTCGGTCAGCAGGCCGATGTGCGTCGCGCCATCGCTGCAGCGCAGCTGGAGCGGCTCGCGGGCGTCGTGCGGCACGGTGAAGGGCAGGGCTTCGAACGCGCCCAGATCGATGGGCAGGCCATCCTGTGCGATGTTCAGCAGCCCGTCCAGTTCGGGCGCGCCGATGGCCGCGTAGGTGCCATGGCTCATCCAGACCGGAATGCGGTGCCTGAGCGCCAGTTTTTCCATGCAGCCCACGTGGTCCGAATGCTCGTGGGTGATGAACAGGGCGTCGAGGTCATCGATCGACAGCCCGGCAGCGGCCAGGCGCGATGCCAGTTGCCGCGGCCCCAGCCCGCAGTCGATGAGCAACCGCCGCACCTGCGTGCCGCAGCGCCCCTCCACCACCGTGGCGTTGCCCGAACTGCCGCTGCCCAGGTTCTTGAAACGCAGCACGCAGTCCCGGGCCCGGATTACTTCAGGTCGTCCGTCAGCACGCGCACGATGCGCTCGGCGTTGGCCGACGTCTCGGGCGCACCGGCGGCGTTCAGGACGGACACCGTGCTCTTGTTCTCGGCGCTGCGCACCACGACGCGGTACTTGACCGGTGCCGCAGCATCCGACGAGCGGCCCAGCAGCTTGCCGAAGAAACCGGGGTCCTTCTTCTCGGTGGGCTCGACGTAGCGCACGAAATAGATGCCCTGGGCACGGTCGCGGTCTTCCACGGTGAAGCCGGTGCGGTCGAGCGCTAGGCCCACGCGGCGCCATGCACGGTCGAAGTTCTCGTCCAGTTCCACGACGGGCACATTGCCCTGGCGCGCCATGCGGGCCGTGGGCACTTGCTGTGCGGGCGCGGCGGCGATGGCGCGGGACTGTTCCTGGCTCACCCCCAACTTGACCATCAGTCGGCGAAGGAATTCGGTTTCCAGTTCCGGATCGACCGGGCGGGGCTGCCACACGGTGCTTTCCTTCTGGGCGGAGGTGTAGACCTCGACCATGCCGCGGTGGCTGATGAAGATTTCGGTGCTGCCATTGGGGCCGCGCTCCAGGCGGGTGCGGAACTTGTCGCGCTCGCCGGTGGAGTAGACCGAGTCGAACATCTTGCCGATGGTGGAGCGGATGATGTCCTGCGGCAGCTTGGCGCGGTTCTCGGCCCAATCGGTTTCCATGATGCCGAGGTTGGCCTGGTCCTGCGCCAGCACGAAGCCGTTCTCGGTCCAGAAGTCGCGCACCGGGTCCCACAGGACGTCAGCGGGGCGGCTCACGACCAGCCAGCGCTGGTTGCCGTCGCGCTCGATGCGCACGTCGCCGATGTTGCGCGTGGCTGCGTTCACGGCGCCCACGGGCTTTTGCGACTGGCCGGCCTCGAAGGCGGCCGCCGACACCACGCCACCCGGCACGGCGTAGCGCGAGTCGCGCGAGATCTGGTTCAGGTCCGGCGGCACTTCGAGCGTCGCGCCCTTGGTGGCGCTCTTGTAGTCGATCTTGTCGCTCTCCAGGACGGAGCAGGCGGACAGGGCCATGGCAAGGCCCAGCAGGCCCAGGCGGTTGATAGCGTTCACGCGGAAATCCTCTTTGGTGTCTGGGGAGAGCGGGGCAGGCAAGGCGGCAGGCTTTGATGGATTTACAGCAGGCCGCTGGCGCGGAGGGCGGCTTCCACCACGGCTTCGTTGCCTTGGCTCAGCGGGGTCATGGGCAGGCGCATCGCGCCGCCGCACCGGCCCAGGCGGTGCATGGCCCACTTCACCGGAATCGGGTTGGCTTCGACGAACAGCTGCTTGTGGGTGGGCATGAGCTGGAACTGGATTTCCATGGCGCGGCGCACATCGCCTGCCAGCGCGGCCACGCACAGTTCGTGCATGAGGCGTGGCGCCACGTTGGCGGTCACGCTGATGTTGCCCTGGCCGCCGCACAGCATGAGCGCCACGGCCGTCGGATCGTCGCCGGAATACACGGCAAAGCCCTTGGGCACGTCGCGGATCAGCCACTGCGCGCGTTCGATGTTGCCGGTGGCTTCCTTGATGCCGATGATGCCGGGCACCTGCGCCAGGCGCAGCACGGTGTCGTGCAGCATATCGGCCACGGAGCGGCCGGGCACGTTGTACAGCACGATGGGCAGGTCGCCCACCGCTTCGGCGATGGCCTTGAAGTGCTGGTACTGGCCCTCTTGCGTGGGCTTGTTGTAGTAGGGCACGACCTGCAGTTGCGAGTCGGCACCGACCTTCTTGGCGAAGCGGGCCAGCTCGATGGCCTCGGCCGTGGAGTTGGCGCCGCAGCCGGCCATGATGGGCACGCGCTTGGCGGCCTGCTCGACGGCCACGCGGATGATTTCGCAGTGTTCTTCGACGCTCACCGTGGGCGACTCGCCGGTGGTGCCCACCACGCCGATGCAGTCGGTGCCTTCGGCGACGTGCCAGTCGATCAGTTGGCGCAGGGTGGGGTAGTCCACGCTGCCGTCCTCGTGCATGGGGGTGACGAGGGCGACGATGCTGCCGGTGAGAGAGCTGGGAGGGGTCATGTCCGCGGTGGAAAACGGGTAAAGGAGCATTCTAACTAGAGCGGCGGTGCGAGCCGGTGGCGTGCCGGTGCGGCCCCCTCTTGCAGCCGGACCGCGGCGATGCGCTGGACGAATCGCTCCGGTGCATCGAGGAAGCCATCTTCATAGGCCACCGTGCACAGACCCGCGCAGGCCTGCAGCAGTTCCCCGGGCCGCAAGAGAAAGTCCGGCCGGGCCGGGCGGCCGACGGTTTCGTTGCCCGCGGCGAAGGTTTCGTACAGCAGCACGCCGCCGGGCGCGACGCTGGCCACCAGCGTGGGCAGGAGCGGCCGCCACAGGTACCGGGTGACGACCACGGCGCCGAAGGTGCGGCCCGCCAACGGCCAGGGCCCGGCTTCGATGTCCGCGCAGAGGATTTCGCCCAGCCCCCGCAACGGGGCCAGCGCGTCGGGGTTGCGGTCCACCCCGGTCACGGGATGTCCGCGCCCGTGGAGCCAGCGCAGGTGCCGGCCGCTGCCGCAGGCCACGTCCAGCACGCTGGCGCCGGGCGGCAGGAGATGGGCCCAGCGCCGGACCCATTCCGAAGGCGGCTCAAGGCCGTGAATGGCTGGCATTTGCTATGAAAATAATAGCATTCAAGGCAATGAAATCGCCGGCATGAAGGCGATTTGGCGCCATCGTCAGAAGCAGGCCCACAGCTGGTCGGCCATCATCACCACGAAGTCCGGCTCCGCATACAGGAGGAACACGGCGGCCAGCAGCACCGCGCCGGCGGCGCCCCAGGCCCACGCCCGGTGGGCGCGAGCTGGGCGCGCGGTGCGGGCAGGGCCCGGCGAGGGGTGCGGGGTGGGCGGCATGTTCCGGCGCTTTTCAGGCGGAGGCCGGTTGCGGCGCCCGGTGGATCGGGCTTTCCTTGACCGGCAGGTTCACCAGTCCGGCCAGCACGCCCAGGCCGATGGCCAGGTACCAGACCAGGTCGTAGCTGCCGGTGGTGTCGTACAGGTAGCCCCCCAGCCAGACGCCCAGGAAGCTGCCGATCTGGTGGCTGAAGAACACGAACCCGCCCAGCATGGACAGGTGCTGCACGCCGAAGATCTGCGCCACCGTGGCGTTGGTGGGCGGGATGGTGGACAGCCACAGCACGCCCATCACCGCCGAGAACACGTACACCGACAGCGGCGACAGCGGCACCAGCAGGAACACGCTGATCGCCACGGCCCGGGCGAAGTAGATGAAGGCGAGGATGTAGCGCTTGGGATTGCGCTGGCCCAGCGTGCCGGCGATGTACGTGCCGAACACGTTGAACAGACCGATCAGCGCCAGCGCGTAGCTGGCCACCTGCGGCGACATGCCGTGGTCCTTGAGGTAGCTGGGCATGTGCACGCCGATGAACACCACCTGGAAGCCGCAGACGAAGTAGCCCGCCGTCAGCATCAGGAAGCTCGGGTAGCGCAGCGCCTCGCCCATGGCCTGGCCCACCGTCTGCGAGCGCGGGGTGGTGGTGCGGCTTCGAAAGCCCGGCTCGCGCAGGCCGAAGGCCAGCGGCACGATCAGCAGCACCATGGCCGAGAGCACCAGCAGCGCCTCCTGCCAGCCCAGGCGCACGATGAGCTGGCCCTCCACCGGCACCATCAGGAACTGCCCGAACGAGCCGGCCGCCGCCGCCACGCCCATGGCCCAGGAACGCCTCTCCGGGGCGATCTGCCGGCCCAGCACGCCGTAGATGACCGCATAGGTGGTGCCCGCCTGCGCCGCGCCGATCAGCACGCCCGCGGTCAGGGCGAAGAGCGCCGGCGTGGGCGACAGGGCCATGCCGACCAGGCCCAGTCCATACAGCACGGCTCCGCCGATCAGCACGCGGAAGGCGCCGAACCGGTCGGCCGCCATGCCCGCGAAGATGCCAAAGCAGCCCCAGGCGAGGTTCTGCACCGCGATGGCCAGCGCGAACGACTGGCGGGTCCAGCCCATGTCCTGGGTGATGGGCTGCAGCCACAGCCCGAAGCCGTGGCGGATGCCCATGGACAGCGTGACGATGGCGGCGCCACACGCCAATACCTGGGCCATGGACAATTTCTGGGGGTCTTGAGGCATCCGGCAAATGTAGCCAAAGCGGCGCATTCGCGTGCACGCCTTCGCGACCCATTCCACCGCGGGCATCGGCGGCGGGTAAAAAGAGGGCTGGGTTTATATCCAGCCCATCCGGTCCTGCGGCACTACAATCCGCCCCCATGGCAGCCAAACCCTCCTCCACCCCGCCAAGCGAATACTCCGAAGGCTCGATCCGCGTCCTCAAGGGACTGGAACCCGTCAAGCAGCGTCCGGGCATGTACACCCGCACCGACAACCCGCTGCACATCATCCAGGAAGTGCTGGACAACGCGGCCGACGAGGCGCTCGCCGGCCATGGCAAGAAGATCAAGGTCACGCTGCACGCCGACGGCTCGGTCAGCGTGGAAGACGACGGCCGCGGCATCCCGTTCGGCCTGCACCCCGAAGAAAAGGCCCCGGTGATCGAACTCGTGTTCACCCGCCTGCACGCGGGCGGCAAGTTCGACAAGGGCTCGGGCGGCGCCTATAGCTTCTCGGGCGGCCTGCACGGCGTGGGCGTCTCGGTGACCAATGCGCTGGCCCTGCGTCTGGAGGCCAGCACCCACCGCGAGGGCAAGGTGGCTCGCCTGGTGTTCGAAGGCGGCGACGTGACCGAGCCGCTGGTGGCCCGACCGCTGGCCGCCGGTGAGCGCAAGCAGGGCACCACGGTGCGCGTGTGGCCCGACGGCAAGTACTTCGAGGCGACCGCGCTGCCCATGGGCGAGCTCACGCACCTGCTGCGCAGCAAGGCGGTGCTGATGCCCGGCGTGTCGGTCTCCCTCGTGAACGAGAAGACGCGCGAGACGCAGACCTGGCAGTACAAGGGCGGCCTGCGCGACTACCTCGGCCAGACCTTGAACGCCGACCCGGTGATCCCGCTGTTCGAGGGCGAAGGCTTCGCCGACCGGCACCACGAGAGCTTCGCCGAAGGCGAGGGCGCCGCCTGGTGCGTGGCCTTCACCGAGGACGGCCACCCGGTGCGCGAGAGCTACGTCAACCTGATCCCCACCAGCGCGGGCGGCACGCACGAAAGCGGCCTGCGCGACGGCCTGTTCAATGCCGTCAAAAGCTTCATCGAACTGCATTCGCTGCTGCCCAAGGGCGTCAAGCTGCTGCCCGAGGACGTCTTCGCCCGCGCCAGCTACGTGCTGTCGGCCAAGGTGTTGGACCCGCAGTTCCAGGGCCAGATCAAGGAGCGGCTGAATTCCCGCGACGCGGTGCGGCTGGTGAGCGGCTTCGTGCGCCCGGCGCTCGAGTTGTGGCTGAACCAGCACGTCGACTATGGCAAGAAGCTGGCCGAGCTGGCCATCAAGGCCGCGCAGACGCGCCAGAAGGCCGGCCAGAAGGTCGAAAAGCGCAAGGGCTCCGGCGTGGCCGTGCTGCCCGGCAAGCTCACCGACTGCGAGAGCCGCGACTTGGCGCACAACGAGGTCTTCCTGGTCGAGGGCGACTCGGCCGGCGGCAGCGCCAAGATGGGCCGCGACAAGGAAAGCCAGGCCATCCTGCCGCTGCGCGGCAAGGTGCTCAACACCTGGGAGGTGGACCGCGACCGGCTCTTCGGCAACACCGAGATCCACGACATTTCCGTGGCCATCGGCGTGGACCCGCACGGACCCAATGATTCGCCCGACCTCTCGGGCCTGCGCTACGGCAAGGTCTGCATCCTGTCCGATGCCGACGTGGACGGCTCGCACATCCAGGTGCTGTTGCTCACCCTGTTTTTCCGCCATTTTCCGAAGCTCATCGAGACCGGCCACATCTACGTGGCACGCCCGCCGCTGTTTCGAGTGGACGTGCCGGCGCGCGGCAAGAAGCCGGCCTCCAAGATGTATGCGCTGGACGAGGGCGAGCTGGTGGCCATTCTCGACAAATGCGCCAAGGACGGCGTGGCGCGCGAGAAGTGCCAGATCAGCCGCTTCAAGGGCCTGGGCGAGATGAACGCCGAGCAGCTGTGGGAAACCACGCTCAACCCCGACACGCGCCGCCTGCTGCCCGTGCAGCTGGGCGACATGGACTTCGCCGCCACCGAGGGCCTCATCACCAAGCTGATGGGCAAGGGCGAAGCCGCCGCGCGCCGCGAACTGATGGAACTGCACGGCGACGCCGTGGAAGTGGACATCTGAGCCATGGCCTGGCGCGACCGGTTCGGACGTTCGGGCCTTTCAGGCCTCTGGCGCATGGTTTGCGCCGGCATGCTGCTATTGTTTTTGCAGCAAACGGCGCGCGCCGACCTGTGGGCCTATGTGGATGAGCGCGGCGTGACCCACTTCGCGGCCGAGCAGGTGGACGGGCGCTACGGGCTGTTCTTTCGCGGCAACGATTTCGACTCCACCCGCGACGGCCCGGCGGCGGCATCCGCGGGCGCCACCGCGGCCACGCCGTCCGGTGCCCGGCTGCTGGCGTTCTTCGACATCTCCCCCGACTACAAGCGCGTCAAGCACCACCTGCGCGCATCGGCCAGCCAGAACGGCGTGGACTATGAACTGCTGCAGGCATTGATCGCCACCGAATCGGGCTTCGACGCGCGCGCCGTATCGCCCAAGGGCGCGGTGGGACTGATGCAGCTCATGCCGGCCACGGCGTCCCGCTTCGGCGTGGCGGGCGAGGCGCGCCGCTCGGTGGAGCAAAAGCTCACCGAACCGGCGATCAATGTGTCGGCCGGCACGCGCTACCTGCGGCACCTGCTGGACCTCTTCGATGGCCGCACCGACCTGGCGCTGGCCGCCTACAACGCGGGCGAGGGCGCCGTGCAGCGCGCCGGCAACCGCATTCCGGCCTACCGCGAAACGCAGAACTACGTGAAAAGCGTGCTGGGCCTGTATGCCCAGCTCAAGCCCCCGGCACCGCTGCTGGCCCACCGGGCCACGCCGGGCCGCGTGCGCATGGAACTGGGCGCCGGTTCCGATGACACCCCATCCCAAAGCGCTGCGGCCGGCCTGCCGGCCCGCACCGTCGGCGCCCCGCGCGCCCCTTGACCTTCGATTTCCCGAATGAGCGACCAAACCCCTCTCGATCTTTCCCCGCCCGAATCGGACGACAGCCTGGGCCTGGCCGGCTACGCCCAGCGCGCCTACCTGGAGTACGCCCTGTCCGTGGTCAAGGGCCGCGCGCTGCCCGACGTGTGCGACGGCCTCAAGCCCGTGCAGCGCCGCATCCTCTACTCCATGGACCGCATGGGCCTGGGGTATTCGGGCCCGACCCGCAACGTGGCGGCCAAGCCGGTCAAGAGCGCCCGCGTGGTGGGCGACGTGCTGGGCCGTTTCCACCCCCACGGCGACCAGTCGGCCTACGACGCGCTGGTGCGCCTGGCGCAGGACTTCAACCAGCGCTACCCGCTGATCGATGGCCAGGGCAACTTCGGCAGCCGCGACGGCGATGGCGCCGCGGCCATGCGCTACACCGAGGCGCGGCTGTCGCGCATCACCAGCCTGCTGCTCGACGAGATCGACGAGGGCACGGTTGATTTCATGCCCAACTACGACGGCAGCACGCAGGAGCCGCGCCAGCTGCCCGCGCGCCTGCCGTTCGCGCTGCTCAACGGCGCCAGCGGCATCGCGGTGGGCCTGGCGACCGAAATCCCGAGCCACAACCTGCGCGAGATCGCCGATGCCTGCGTGGCGCTCATCAAGGCGCCGCAGCTGTCCGAGGCGGAGCTGATGGCCATCGTGCCCGGGCCGGACTACCCCGGCGGCGGCCAGATCATCAGCACGGCGGGCGACATCGCCGACGCCTACCGCACGGGGCGCGGCAGCCTCAAGGTGCGCGCGCGCTGGAAGATCGAAGACCTCGCGCGCGGCCAGTGGCAGCTCATCGTGACCGAGCTGCCGCCCGGCGTCAGCACGCAGAAGGTGCTGGAGGAGATCGAGGAAATCACCAACCCCAAGGTCAAGGCCGGCAAGAAGGCCCTGTCGCAGGACCAGGTGCAGCTCAAGGGCAGCGTGCTGGCCGTGCTCGATGCCGTGCGCGACGAGTCCAGCAAGGACGCGCCGGTGCGCCTGGTGTTCGAGCCCAAGACCGGCAAGGTGCCGCAGCAGGAACTGATCACCACGCTGCTGGCGCACACCAGCCTGGAGACCTCCTCGCCCATCAACCTGACCATGGTGGGGCTGGATGGCAAGCCAGTGCAGAAGTCGCTGCGCAAGATGCTGGAGGAATGGATCGCCTTTCGCCAGGGCACCATCGTGCGGCGCTCGCAGCACCGCCTGGGCAAGGTGCTGGACCGCATCCACATCCTCGAAGGGCGGCAGATCGTGCTGCTCAACATCGACGAGGTGATCGCCATCATCCGCGCGAGCGACGAGCCCAAGGCGGCGCTGATCGCGCGCTTCGCGCTGTCGGACCGGCAGGCCGAGGACATCCTGGAAATCCGCCTGCGCCAGCTGGCGCGGCTGGAGGCCATCAAGATCGAGCAGGAGCTGAAGGAGCTGCGCGCCGAGCAGGGCAAGCTGGAGGACATTCTGGGCAACCCCGGTTCGCTGCGGCGCCTGATGATCCGGGAGATCGAGGCCGACGCCAAGACCTTCGCCGATGCGCGCCGCACGCTCATCCAGGCCGAGAAGAAGGCCATCGCGGAGGTGCGCGTGGTGGACGAGCCCGTGACCGTGGTCGTCTCGCAAAAGGGCTGGGTGCGCGCGCGCAGCGGCCATGGGCACGAGCCGGGCAGCTTCGCCTTCAAGGCGGGCGACGGCCTGTATGCCACCTTCGAATGCCGCACGGTCGACACGCTGCTGGCCTTCGGCAGCAACGGCCGGGTGTACTCGGTGGCGGTGTCGCTGCTGCCCGGCGCGCGCGGCGATGGCCAGCCGGTCACCACGCTCATCGAGCTGGAGTCGGGCACGCAGCTGCTGCATTATTTCGCCGGGCCGGCGGTCGCCACGCTGCTGCTGGCGGGCTCGGGCGGCTACGGCTTCCTCGCCTCGGTCGAGAACATGACGGCGCGCCAGCGGGGCGGCAAGGCCTTCCTCTCGCTGGGCGAGGGCGAGACCGTGTGCCGCCCGTCCCACGCCTGGGGCACCAGTGGCGCGCAACTGCTGGCGCCGGCCACGCACGTGGCCTGCGCATCGGCGGGCGGACGCATCCTGACCTTCGAGATCGGCGAGCTCAAGACCATGGCCAACGGCGGCCGGGGCCTGATGCTGATCGACCTGGAGCCGAAGGACACGCTGGCGGGCGCAGTGGCGTACACGCGCAGCATCCGCCTGGAAGGCCTGGGGCGCGGCGGCAAGGAGCGCGAGGAGACGCTGGAGATCCGTTCGCTGAACAACGCCCGCTCGCCGCGCGGGCGCAAGGGCAAGGCCGCCGATCTGGGCTTCAAGCCGTCGGCGGTGTTCCGGGTCGAATAACCCCCCGGTCGCCGCGCAGCCGCCCAGCGGCCCGCGGCGACGGGCGCTGGGGCTCCTCAGGCGCGCGGGCCCGCGCCCCAAGGGTTTGTGCCCTGCACAAGGCCACCCAACCATGCGCACCATGGAGACCTCTTTCCTGGGTTGTTGGAGCCAACGGAGATCGGCCATGAAGAATCTGCGCATTTCCCACAAGCTCTGGGGGGCTGTCGCCGCGATCGTGATCGCGCTGGCCGCCGTGGTCGGCACTTCGGCCTACCGCTCGGCCGCCACGCAGGCCCGCTCCGCGCAGGTCACGGCCGACATGGCCATGCGGGTGGAAGCGGCCCTGCGCTGGGCCGGGCTCACCGAGACCAATGCCGCGCGCACGCAGGCCGTCATCGTGAGCAGCGATCCGGCCGTGGAGGCGGAGTTCAAGGACCTGATCGCGGCCACGTCCGCGCAGATCACCGAGGTGCAGAAATCGCTGGAGGCCTTGCCGCTGTCAGAGGCCGACAAGGCGCAGATGGCCACCATCGCCAACGCGCGCAAGGTCACACTCGACCTGCGCACGCGGGCCCGCCAGCTGAAGGCCGGGGGACAGCAGGCCGAAGCCACCGCGCTGGTCAAGCAAAGCTACAACCCGGCCGTGTCCGCCTACCTGCAGACGCTGCGCGACTTCGTGCAGCTGCAGCAGCGCAATGCCCAGGCCGGGCAGCAGGCCGTGGCCGCGGAGCGGCTCGTGACCGTGCGCATGGGCGCCCTGGCCGTGGCGCTGCTGGTGGCGGGCATGGTGGCGGGGGCTTATTTTTTGATCCGCAGCATCCAGCAGCCGCTGGCCGAGGCCAACGCGCTGGCCGCGCGCATCGCGGGCGGTGACCTGAGTGGCACCCAGGCCTCGGTGCGGGGCGACGAGCTGGGCGACCTGCTGCGCTCGCTGCAGACCATGGGCGATTCGCTGGGTCGCGTGGTGCAGCAGGTGCGCCGCAGCACCGACAGCATCGCCATCGCCAGCGCGGAGATCGCCGCGGGCAACCAGGATCTGTCCGCGCGCACCGAGCAGACGTCCAGCAATCTGCAGCAGACGGCCGCGACCATGGAGCAGTTCTCCAGCACCCTGCAGCAAAGCGCCGGCAGCGCGCGCGAGGCCAGCGGTCTGGCCGAGGGCGCTTCGGGCGTGGCGCGGCGCGGCGGCGAGGTGGTGGCGCAGGTGGTGGCCACCATGGAGGAGATCCAGCAAAGCAGCCGCAAGATCGAGGACATCATCGGTGTGATCGATGGCATTGCCTTCCAGACCAACATCCTGGCGCT
>NZ_BAAJYR010000032.1:0-25755 GCF_057546605.1 Acidovorax sp. KPB24-03
AGCGGGCGTAGTTCTCGCCGTCGCCGAACTCGGTGTACCCGCCCGGCCATTCGTAGATCTCGTGGCTGTCGTGCGCGTGCCCCGGCGGGGTCTGGCGGCATGTTGGACAGGTCGGCCTTGGGTTTCTTGAAGTCGTAGTCGCCGTTGTAATGGCCGCCCGGGCTTTGATCTCCTGCGCCAGCTGCCAGGCGTGGATGTTTTCCCGGTCGGCGACGGCGGCCTTCTCGGGCGGATAGAACGGGATGACGGCGGCGCCCGCGAGCGGGCTGTGCGAGGCGACGATGTCGTCGGCCAGGGTGAGCACGTGCTGGCCGGCGCTGTGCTCGTGGAAGTAGTAGATGCCCTCGTGCTCCATCAGGCGCGAGACGAAGGCGCAGTCGGTCTCGTTGTACTGCACGCAGTAGTCCCAGGTGCGGTAGCTCTGGGTGAGCTTGCGCTGCAGCGGGTAGCCGTATTTGCCGAGCACCTCCTCGATGATGTCGGGCACGGTCTTGTTCTGAAAGATCTTGAAGTCGCTTTGCCGCGTGGCCAGCCACAGCCAGGGGCTCAGGCGGGCCTTGTAGCTGTAGAAGCGGTGGTCCTGCCCCTGCAGCCCGAAGCGGGTGACGATGCCGTCCAGGTAGCGCGTGCCGCCCCCTTCGGTCTCCACCACGATGGTGGCGCTCTTGCCCAGCAGGGCCTTGGGGTCGATGGATTTGCTCTCGCTCAGCAGGTCCACGTCCAAGGAGAACAGCTCGGAGAGCGCTTCTTTGCCCTGCAGCTGGCGAAACTGCAACTGCTCGCCCAGGGGCGTCTGGATGGTGACTCGGCGTGTCATGGGGAATGCCGGCCATGCCGGAATTTGTAACGGAAATGGATGCGCGGATAATATCCCTTTACGTCTTATCACCCTCCACCGATTTGACTCAAAATGTAATCCCCATGAGTCAATTAGCGATTTATCTTGATTAAATCAATAGGTGTAATTACTTATGATTTAAGAAGATACCAATAATATTTAAATTATCAGATTGGTATCAGTTAGGAAAAACCACACCCGCTCATTGCACGCTTATCCGTGGCTTCACGGCGGTTGTAGCGGTGCTCCTCGTTCCACAGGTTGTTGGCCTTGACCAACGACTTGGCATACACCTGCCGCCCCGCGCCGTCGTACAGGATCTGGTCCGTGCGCTCGGCCACGCCATAACCGGTGTAGCTGGCCATCCGGTTCAGGTCGTCGTAGACGTAGTTGTAGGTTTTTTCCAGCTTGCCGTTGGGTGAGCCTTCTATCGGCCCGCCGCTGTAGGTCTGGTCCTGGGTCCGGTTGCCGGCGTAGTCGTAGCGGTACTGGTGCGTGTCCACCGCACCCGTGACCGAGGACACTTCCTGGCTTCGGATCTGCCGGTTCATGGCGTCGTAGCCGTAGGCGGTCGTGCTGGTGTGGATCACCTGCTGGTCCTGCACCACCCCATTCGCCGGCTGCGACTTCGCATCCGGGCGGATGGTGTTGATCACGTGCGTCGTCACCTGCGAGCGGTTGCCCGCCAGGTCGTATGTGATGCGCACGTCCGCGCGGCTGTCGAACACCGCCCGCAGCCGGTTCTGCGCGTCGTACACCAGGTGGTTGTCCTGGTACACCACGTTGTCCAGCACCCCGGAGGACAGCAGCGTCTTTTGCGCCATCTTCTCCGACACCCGGTTGCCCGCCAGGTCGTAGCCGTAGTTGGTGCTCTGGCCCAGGTAGTTGTCCCGGATCTCGATGCGCTGGCCGGCACCGTCGTAGCGGTAGTCCAGGCTCTTGCCGGCCCCATTGCCCTCGTGCGTGAGGTCGCCCGCCCGGTTGTAGGTGTACTGGAAGTCCACCGTGCCGCCGGTGGTCTTGCCGTCGGTGCGCCCGATCAGGCGCCCGAAGGTGTTGTAGGTCCAGGACTGGCTCATACCGGCCGCGTCCGTCTGGCCCACCTTGTGGCCCAGCGCGTCGTAGCGGTAGCGCATCTGGTAGGCCAGGGGCGCTACCGGGGCGTCGATGCCCGGTTTCTTGGTGAGGTCTGTGACCTTGGCCGTCTCCTGCCCGCTCAGCACCACGTTGCCTGCCCGGTCGTAGCGGTAGCGCGTGGCTTCGTTATTGCCGTTGACCACCCGCACCTTGCGCCCCGCTTCGTCGTACTGGTTGGTCTCCAGCACCGTTTGCGTGATCGCGCCGCTGATGTCCACGCCGTTGGAGGCGTGCAGTGCGCCGTCCGCAGGTGTGGCGGTGTTGACCGCCCCGCCCGTGCCGCTGACCTCGTAGCGCGAGATGCCCTGCGCCAGCGAGGTCTGCTCCAGACGCGAGAGCTTGTCGTAGCTGTACTTCGTCACCACCGTGCGGCTGTCCGTCACCCGCTCGGCCGAGGACACCTTGTCCCCGAAGGCGTTGTACGCGCTGTCGATCCGGCCGCCATCGGCATGCCGCTCCTGCACCACGTTGCCCGCCAGATCGCGCACCTGCGCGTTCAGGTTGCCGTTGGCATCGCGCAGGCCCACCTGCCGGCCCAGCGCGTCGTAGTAGATCTTCGTGCTCGCCCACGATTGCGCGAAGTTCACGTCCTCGTGGAGCCGGCGCTGCTCCACCACCTGGTTGTTGGCGTCATAGCGCAGCGTGGCCGTGCGCACGAGCTTGCCCGCGCCCAGCCCTTGCGTCTCGTCGATCGCCACCACGTTGCCCCATCGGTCGTATTCCCGCACCGTCACCGGCCGGGCGCTCAAGGCACCCTGCACCTGGGTCTGCGCACGCAGTTGCGGCACGTACGCAGGCGTGGTGTCCGCCATGGTCACCTGGCCGTTGGCTCCGGTGGAGGGCACGGTGATCGCCACGTCCGTGCGTGCGATGTAGGCCTTCTGATTGCCGCTCGCAGGGTGCTCGATCTCGATGCGGATCTGGTAGGTGGTACCCCCGTTCAACCCATCGAGCACGAAGCCCTGCAGCGCCGCGCCACCGGCGAACTGCGAGCGCCCATCGCCCTGGCGGAACAGGTAGGGTGCCGGCGTGCCGCCGGGGATGCCGGGCGAGGCCGTGATCTTGACCCGCACGCCCGCCTCCTGCTGCGGCCATTGCAGCACCGCGTGATCGGTCCCGTCGATGACCGCGCGGCCCATGCCCACGCCGCCCACGGTCTGCGTGGCCGCTGTCACGGCCCGCAGCATGAAGGTGGAGGTGATCTCGTATTCGCTGGGGGTGGTCAGGTAGTCCCCCAGGCTGCGCCCGCCCACCGCATTGCCGTTGTACACGGCGTACAGCGCCGTGGTCCCATCCACCGGCACGCTGGAGATGTAGCCGTCGTTCTGGTACGCGTTCTGGTACCAGGTGCCCGGGTTGAAGTGGAAGTTTGGATCGCTCTTGGGCTCCGCGTAGATGGGCAGGTAGCTGCCCACGTCCGCCGGGTTGGCCGTGAGCCGGAATACCGTGTCGCCGCCGTAGATGTACTGGTACAGCCGCTGGTTGGACCCCGTGGGCGAGGTCTGCACGTACCCCAGGATGCCTTCCTTGACCATCGCCGGCGGCGCTCCCGCCGCCGCGTCCCGCGCGATGATGCCGTCGAACTCGGCAATGACGTTGGCATCGGCCGTGGAAATGTGGTGGGCGTTGCCTTGGTACAGAAAGTAATAGCGGTACAGCGGCTTGCGATCCGCCGCCGGGCTGTTCCAGAGATAGCCCACGATGCCCAGATTGGTGACGTTGTTGTTGGCCATCACGATGGGGGGCGTGGTGTCGCGCACCGACATCGCCTGCGGGATGGTCACGACGCCCTTGGCCCGCTGGGCGGTGCCACCGAACGCATTAGTCACCACGATCTCGTATTCGTACACGCCCGGGCTCATGTCCAGCGACACGCCCTGCATGCCCACGCCGAAGCCGCTGGTGCGCCCGTCGCCATAGGCGACTACGCCGGTGCCGACCGTGCGCGAAGCCGTCCACACGCTGCTGCCCTGAGGGCGCCAACGGTAGACCACGCCCTGGTTCTGCGCTGGCTGCGGCCACTGCAGCACTGAATAGGTCCTGCCGTCGATGTTGGCCCGGATCACGCCCACGCCCTGCAGTGGCGGCGCGCTGTCGGCGTCGGACACGCCATTGCCCGTGATGGCGAAGGTGCCCGTGCCGACTTCGCGCACCGCATCGCCCTTGGCGTTGGTGACGCGGTACTCGTAGCCACCGGCCGCCAGCCCGAGGCCGCCCAGGTCGATGCGGTGCGCCGAGCCGAACGTGCGCAGGTTGGAGGCATTCAGGGTGCTCTGCACCCACTGCGTGGTGCCGGTCCTGCGCGTTTCGATGCGCAGCGTGCTCACCACGTCCTGCGGCAGGCTCACCTCGATGCTCTGGCTGGGTATCTGGCCGTAGAGCATGGTCACCTGCCCCACGGGGGTGCTCTTGGTGCCGCCGAAGACCGGGTCCGTCTGCGACTGCGTCTGCTCCTTGCGGCCCAGCATGAGCGCGCTGCGCTCGCTCAGCGAGGTGGTGTACAGCCCGTCGGTCCACTCGCTGTCCACGCCGCTCGTGCGGTTGTGCTGCAGGGCGTAAAGCTTGGTCATGCCCTGCTCTGACATCGTGGTCGCATTGGCGCTGGGACTGGCCACGTAGCCGTCCACGCCCCGGCTCTCCCAGCCGCTGCCCAGCAGCCGGTTGCGCTCGGCGACGCTGGAGGTGTAGACCGAGATGTCGGTGCCGGCCTTGCCCAGGCGGTACAGTTCCACCAGGCCCGGCCCGGGGTTTTGCGCAACGTACCCGGCAATGCCTTCGTCCAGCCAGCCCGTGCGCTGGTTCAGCAGCGCCTCCCGGTCCACCGGGTTGGCACTGAACAGGTGGGTGTCGTTGTAGCGGTTGTAGTAGCGGTAGATGGGCTTGCGGCCCTCGCCCGCCTCGTTCCAGATGTAGCCCGGGCTCGCGCTTTCCGTCCAGTTGAGCTCGACCGCGCTCGCGGTGGGCTGCTGCACGTCGTACAGCGTGGCCCAGTTGCCGAAGATGTCGAGTTTTTCGACCTGGATCTTCTGGATGGATGCGATGCCCCGGGCGATGCCGGCCTCTTGCGACAGGGGCGATTCCCACTGGAACGCGTAGCCGGTCATCGCTTCTTCGGCGCTCACCACGATGCTGCGGGTGACGGATTTCTGCGCCTGCGGATCGGGACTTTCCTGGTTGCCGTATTTGTAGCCCTCGGACAGGTATTGCAGCGTGATGCGCACGTCCCCGCTGCCCAGGTCCTGCAGCGAGCGCCACACGAGGTTCACCTGGTTCTTGCGGCTTTGCCCCACCACGCCTTTGGTGGCGACCTCGCTCTGGGAGATGACCCCGTACAGCAGGTTCTGGCGCGTGGTGATGGCCATGGTCTGCTCGCTCGCGCGCTCGCGCGCTCGGGCGCGAGGGTCTGCACCAGGCGGCCCAGCACGTCGTAGCGCATTTCGGTGCGCCGGAACTGCTCGCCCACTTCGGCCTGCCCGCCCAGCGCCTCCATGGCCGTGCGGTAGCCGGCCAGATCGATGCTGCCGGAGGCCACCAGCTGCAGGGTCTGCTGGCCTTGCAGGTTGTAGGCGAGCACTTTGGCGACGCCGTCGCCGGCATTGCTGCGCCAGGCGCGGCCGGCGTTGTCGTATTCGTAGGTTTCATCGCCCTGCAGCGCCACCCCGGCGTCCAGGACGCGCTTGCGCGTGACTTCGCCAAACGCGTTGTAGGTGAGTTCGGTGTCGCCCAGGCTCAGCTGGGTGGGGTCGGTGTTGCGTTGCAGCGGGGCGTAGGTGTGGGTCTGCCGCCCCAGCGCGTCGTAGGCGTACGCGCGCCACAGGCTTTGCATCTGCCGCGTGCCCGCATCGTCCAGGTAGGTGACGTTCTGCCATTCCTTGGCCAGCCGGCCCTGGGCGTCATAGGCGTAGTAATGGCTCTTGTTGTCAGCATCGATGGTTTCGATGGTGTGGCCTTGCGCATCAAAGCGCGTGATGCTGGTGCGGTCTGCGCCCCCTGCGGCGCTGCGGCTGTAGCTGGCGCCATCGCCCGAGAGGGTGGCTCCGCTTGCGTACTGCGTGGTGGCCACTGCATTGCCATGCGCATCGCGCTGGAATTCGGTGAGCGGGTTGACGGGGGCCGCGCCCTGGCCGTTGGCGGCCACGCCGACGTTGATGGCCGGGGTGATGGTGGCGCGCACGCGGCCCAGCACGTCGTAGTACTGGTAGGTGGTGCCGCCCATGGCGTCGGTGGTGCGCGTGAGGTTGCCCAGCGCGTCGTAGGCGTATTGCGTGACGAGATCGCCCGTTTTTTCCTGGAGCACTTCGCCGATGCTGCCCGCCCCCGCGTTGGCGGCGGTGTAGGCCACGCCGCGGCGGGTCTCGGTGGTCTTGCGGTTGAGCAGGTCGTAGCCGTAGTCGGTCACGCGGTCGCCGCCAGCGGTGTTGGGAACGCTGGCAGCGGTGCTCTGGGGGCTGGCGAACTCCACGCGGCGCGTGAGGTTGCCGGCCGCATCGTACGCCTGGGTGGTGACGTAGCCCAGCGCATCGGTGGTGCTCACGCGGCGGCCCAGCAGGTCGTAGCCGTGCCGGGTGCTGACCCAGCGCGAGGCGTCCAGGTTGACGGCGACGGAGGTCAGGTCCCCGAAGGCGTCGTAGCCGTTTCGGGTGGTCTTGCGGCCCGCGGTCTGCACGCCGGTCTGGCTGTCGTAGTAGAAGACGTAGGGTTCCTGCACTTCCTGCACACGGCCCGCGCGGTCGTAGCCGGTGAGGATGTCCCGGTCGGCGCTGCCGGGCTGCACGGCCTGGCGCACTTCGATCTCGCGCAGCAGCGGCACGCCGCCGGCGGGCAGCGCAAGGCCCTTGTCGTAGCGCACCAGGCGCTCGGTCTCGCCCCAGGCATTGCGGGTGTAGCCGGTGACGTAGCCCAACGCATCGACGTCGTAGGCCACCTGGCCTGCGCGGTCGTAGGCTTTGTAGCTCCACGCGGTGCTGCCCGCGGCCCGCCCGGCCACGGCGTTGCCCAGGGTGTCGTAGCGGGTCTCGCTGCTGATCTCGGCGACCGCGGTGTCGATGCGGCTGCCGGCGGCGTTCCTGCCGTTGTCCAGCAAGGCGCTGGCGCTTTCCGCCTGGTACACCGGCACGGGCGGGAAGATGGTCTTGATCTGGCGGCCCAGGGCGTCGTATTCGTAGCGCGTGGTGCGTGCCTCCGGCCGGCCGGCCGCTTCGGTGCGCTGGGTGAGGTGGCCCAGGGCGTCGTAGGCCATGCGCGTGACCACGCGCGCGGGTCCGTCGGCCAGGACGACTTCGGGCGAGGTTTCCTGCACGAGCAGCCCGGCCGCGTCGTAGGCATAGCTCCAGGTGCTGCCGGCCTTGTTGGTGAAGGACGTCTTGTGGCCCAGGCCGTCGTAGGTGGTGGTGCTTTCAGGCTGTTGCGGCGCATCGGAGCTGGCGATGAGGTTGCCGGCCGCGTCGTAGCGCATGTGTTCGATGCGGTCGGCGGCTGTGCGCACCGGCTGCGGCGTGAGCGCCAGGTCGATCTCCGCGCGCCCCAGGCTGTGGAAGTGCTCGCCGGTGCCGTTAACGTTGATCTGGTACAGCGCGGCGTTGCCCTGCCCGGGCGCGACGTCGATGTAGCCCATGATGCCGTCATCGATCCAGCCCGATTGCTGCTTGGCGTTGGCGCGCAGCTCTTCGCTGGCGGTGTAGTAGTGGTTGGTGCTGCCGTCGCCGGGCGGGCGCAGGCGATACAGCGGCACCTTGCCAGGGGCCGGGGCGCTGTCCAGGTAGCCGACGTTGCCTTCGCTTTGCCAGCCGTTTTGCAGCGCCCGGTCGCGCTCGGCGGCATCGGTGGTGTAGAAGTGGTCGCTGCTGCCGCTCACCCGGCTCAGGCGGTACAGGGGTTTTCTGCCAGGGCCGTCCGCGGTCTGGGTGTAGCCGGTGATGCCTTCGTCCAGCCAGTGATCCGCGTTCTGCGCGGCCATGTAGACGGTGCGCTCCGTGAGGCGGCCCACGCCGTCGTAGGCGTAGCCCTGCAGTTGCCCCAGCGCGTCGCGCGCGAAGGCCAGCCGGCCGGCCGCGTCGTGGTAGTTGCGCGTGACCCGGTCCTGGGCCGGGCTGGCGGTGAGGTAGCCAGCGACGGTGCTGCCGGCCAGCACGCCCTGCTGCGCCAGCGCGGCATCGAGCGCCGCCAGTTGGGTCGCCGTGAGCGCCACCGCGCCTTGCCGGGACCACACGACCTGGCCGATGCCGTTGTAGCGGCGCTCGGTGACGGCGCCTTCGCCGTCGATGGAGACGGTCTCGCGGTTGGCGCGGTCGTACAGGTGGCGCACGGTGCGGTCGGCATCGCCCGCCACGGCGGTGGGCGCCGCGAGCAGCGCACCGCCGGCCACCTGGTTGGTGTAGGCGCTGGCGCGCGCGGCGTACCGGGTCTCGCGCGTGAGGTTGCCGGCCGCGTCGTAGCCGTAGGTGGTGACGGCGCCGCTGGCATCGACCTGGCTGGTGAGCCGGTTGGCCGCGTCGTAGACCTTGCGCGTGAAGCGGTCCGACAGGCTGGTCTGGGGCACGTTGACGAGGATGCCATCGACTTCGCTGCGCGAGGTGGTGTAGCGGTTTTCGTTGGTGCCCTGGCGGTTCAGCCGGTACAGCGCGGTGGTGCCCGCCACGGGCGCGGTACGGATGTACCCCACGATGCCGCTGCCCTGCACGCTCCAGCCAGGCAGGGTCTTGACGAAGTCCAGGTTGGCGCTGTCGGTGGTGTAGTAGTAGCTGCCGTCGGTGTGGCGCGCCAGGTAGAGCGCGGTGTTGCCGGCAGCGGCCGCGTCGTCCACGTAGCCCAGCAGTGCGGTGCGGATCTCGTTGCCCTGGGCGTCCAGGGGGTACAGGGCGTGCTGGCCCGGCTGGGCCGCGCTGCCCAGGAACCCGATGGTGCCTTCGTCGCGCCACTGGAAGGCGCCGGCCGGGGTGGCGTACTGGGTGGCCTGCAGGAGGTTGCCGTTCTTGTCGTACAGGTACTGGGTGACTCCGCCCACGCCGTCGGCGCTGAAGGTGACGCGGTTGGCCGCGTCGTAGCGGTAGCGCACGTGCTGGTCGCGCGCCGCATCGAAGATCTGCACCAGGCGCAGCTCCATCTCCGATTCGCTCGGGCCGGCCGACAGGGGCTTGGCGGCCAGGTCCAGGCGGTTGGCGTAGCTGATGCGCTGCGTGACGTTGCCGCTCGCGTCGTAGCGCTGGGAGACGACCGCGCCGGTGGCATCGATGGTGTAGCGCGCCCGCCCGATCGCGTCGTAGACGGTTCGGGTGACGGCATCGGCCGCGCTGGGCACGGGCTGCGGGTCGCTGCCCGGGCTCCAGGCGCCCATGTCCAGGCGATTGGCATAGGCGGTGCGCTGGGTCACCAGGCCGTTGGCGTCATAGACGAGGCGCACCACGTCGCCCGCCCCGTTGACGGTGGCGGTGACCCGGTTGTCCGCGTCGTAGATGCGGTGCTCGGTCTGATCCTGCGCGGCA
The DNA here is from genome assembly GCF_057546605.1 of Acidovorax sp. KPB24-03. Lineage (NCBI taxonomy): Bacteria > Pseudomonadati > Pseudomonadota > Betaproteobacteria > Burkholderiales > Comamonadaceae > Acidovorax > Acidovorax sp. KPB24-03. Next base: position 9,457 of record NZ_BAAJYR010000032.1, read on the forward strand.
TTGGGGCGCTTGAGGCCCTCCAGCTGCGCCTCTCCCACGTCCAGCGCCAGGCTTTCTGCTCCGGCAACCGGCTGCGCGTAGCGGGTCTGGCGCACCACCCTCCCCGCCGCGTCGTACACGGTCTCCGACAGGTTGCCCGCCGCATCCATCTGGAAGCGCTGCCGCCCTTGCCTGTCGTAGGCATAGCGCGTGACGTGGCCCTGCGCATCGGTCACGCTCGTGACCTGGCCCGTGGCGTTGTAGGCGTAGCGCTTGGCGAGGTTCAGGCCCACGTGCGTGGCCGTGGTCGGGTCCAGCACTTCCAGCACCCTGCGGCCCAGCGCATCGTACTGGTATGCGGTGACGGTGCCGTTGGGGTCGGTCACGCTCAGGCGACCGCCCATGGCATCGTAGGTATACGTGGTGACGAGGTTCAGGCCGGCCGGGTCCACCGCCTGGCGCACGAGCTGGCCCTTGGCGTCGTAGCTGAACTGGGTGGTCACGCCCTGGGCGTCGGTCACGCTCAGGGCATTGCCCAGCGCGTCGTAGGTGTAGGTGGTGACCAGGTTCAGGCCCGCAGGGTCCACCGTGCGCGACAGCACGCGGTTGGCCGCGTCGTACGCGAGCACCGTTCGCACGCCATTGGCGTCCGTCGTCTCCACCAGCCGGCCCAGCGCGTCGTATCGGCCCGCCGTGCGGGTCAAGGGCGTCGTCGTGCCGGTCTGGTTGCCGTCTGCATCGTAGGCGTAGCGGGTGGTGCGCTCTTGCGCGCTGCCCGCCGCTTCGGTGCGCGAAACGAGGTTGCCGAAGGCGTCGTATCCCAGCAGGGTCACGATGCTGGACGTGCCCGATGCGCCATTGGCCACTGGCGGCGATGCTTCGCGCACCCGCCGGCCCGCCGCGTCGAAGGCGTAGGTCCATGTGGCACCCAGCGCGTTGGTCACGCTGGTTCGGTGTCCCAGCGCGTCGTAGGCGTAACTCTCCTGGTAGCCCAGCGCATCGGTCTTGCCGGTCAGCCGGCCCGCGCCGTCGTAGCCGTACCGGGTGTGGCGGTCCTGGGCAGAGGCCGTTCCGGACACCGAGGCATATTCGATCAGATGGCTCAGCTGCCCCACCCCGTCGTACTCTCGTGCGACCACATAGCCTGCGGCGTCCACGGTGCGAGAGATGCGGCCTGCGCCGTCCACGAGCTGCGTGCTGACGCGGTCCTGGCCCGTGCTCTGCACCATGCCCAGCACACGGGCCAGAGTGATGTCCCGGGGCGCGACCCCTGCCAGGTTGACGGTCTTGGCATATGCCGTGGAGGTGGTGAGGTTCCCGCTGTAGGCGGTCTGGCGCACCGCGCCCAGCGCGTCCACCTCCAGCACCTGCCGATCGGCCTGGTCGTAGGCCCACGACGCGGTGCGGTCGCCCGCCTGCGGGCGCAGCGCCAACGCGATGTTGGCCTGGTCGTAATTGGCAATGGCAGGCGAAAACACCGCGCCGCGCGTCGCCGTGGGGGCCGTGACGGGGGTCGCGTACTCCGTGCGCTGCTTCAGGTTGCCATTGCGGTCGTACACGTTTCCGGTGACCGAACCGCCCGCACCCACCACATAGATCTGACGCCCTGCCGCGTCATAGACATAGTCGGTCGCCTGATCGCCGCCCGCCGAAGCCACGTCCTGCGGCTGCTGGCCGGTCGCGATCGGCGTGGCGAAACGCAGCGTCTTGACGACATGGCCATCTCCGTCGTAGCGCAACTGCGTGACCGATCCCGTTCCGTCGGCGCTCCAGACCAGGCGGTTGGCCCGGTCGTAGGCGCTCTTTTCCACCACGTTGCCCGCAGCGCCCTCCTGGGCGGCCAGCTGGAAGATGAAGGACTCGTCGTACGCATCGGCGCTGACGGTGATGGGCTTGGCATACCGCACCCGTTCCACGACGTTGCCGGCCGCGTCGTAGCGCAGCTTGGTGGCGGCGCCTGTGCCATCGACCGAGACGATCACACGGCCCAAGGCGTCGTAGGCCATGCGCACGCGCTGGTCCTGGGCGTCATTGGCCACAGGCTGCGGAAGGGTCCCGGGGGTCCAGCCGCTGGAGCCGCCGATGGTGATCCGGTTGGCGAAGCTGCGCTGCTCCATCACCCGGCCATTGCCGTCGCGCAGATAGATGGTCACCTCGCCAAGGCCCGTCACGACCGACTGCAAATGGTTGTTGGCGTCGTAGGTGCGGTATTCGATCTTGTCGGTGGCAGACGCCACGATGCCCGCGCGCACCTGCGAATCCCAGCTGCCCGGGCCGACCGATGCACCGCCGCTGGCGTACCGGCGCAGCACCGACGTGTCGGCGATGACCTGGCGGTATTCGGTGAGCTTGCTGATGCGTCCGAGGGCGTCGTAGGCCGTTTCCCTGACGTTGCCAGCGCCATCGATGGCCAGGGTCTGGCGGTTCTCGTCGTCGTAGAGGTAATAGCTCGTGTTGCCGTTGGCATCCACGCTGCTCGTGAGGTTGCCCTGCAGGTCGTAGGTGTACGAGCGGGTCAGGTTCAAGCCCGCAGGATCCACCTGTTCCCGCACCCGGCGGCCCAGGCCGTCATAGCTGTAACGGGTCAACGTGCCCTCGGGCCGCGTCACTTCCAGGGTGTGGCCTTGGGCGTCGTAGGCATAACGCGTGGACAAGGCCAGGCCCGCGGGGTCCACCAGTTGCTCGGTGAGCTGGCCCTTGGCGTCGTAGCGCAGCTCGGTGACGGTGCCGCCGGGTTGCGTGATGCGGATCTGGCGCCCAAGCGGGTCGTAGGCGAATTGCGTGGCGAGCGACAGCCCGCCCGCATCCACCGTCTGGGTGATGACGCGGTTGGCGGCATCGTATGCGACGGTCGTGCGTGTGCCGTTGGCATCCACGGTTTCCATCAGTCGGCCCGCGCGGTCATAGGACTTGGCCGTGGTGACCGTTTCGGTGACGTTGGTGTCGAAGCGCCATGCCTGCGCCGATGCCCCGGTCGGGTTGCCGTCCGCATCGTAGGTGTAGCTGGTCGCGTTGCCGCGGGCATCCGAGACTTGGACCATGTCGCCATGGCGGTTGTAGGTCTGCTTCAGGAGCAGGCCTTCGTCGGTGCTGATGGTGACGGTGCGGTTCTTCGCGTCGTAGGCGTAGGTGGTAGTGTTGCCTTCGGCATTGACCTGCGAAACGATGCGGTTGAAGGCGTCGTACCTGGTGTTCAACGTTGCCCAGAGTGCATCGGTACTGGAAACCTCCCGGCCCAGCTTGTCGAAAGTCCGCGTGCGCACCCGGCCCAGCGCATCGGTTGCACTGATCTGGTTGCCGAAGGCGTCGTATTTGTAAGCGGTGACGGCGGCCAGCGCGCCCGCATCGCGGGTCTGGCCTATCACCAGGCCGCGCCGGTCGTACCGTGTCTGCAAGACCGTATTGGGCGTGGACACCCCGGTGGGCTCGGTCCGCTGCGTTTCCTCGCGGAAGGCGTTGTAGACGTAATTGGTGGCGAAGCCGAGCGCATCCGTCGTGCTGGCCAGGGTGCCGGTCGCGTTGTAGGTGGAGCGGGTGATCTGATCGAGCGCGGGATTGGCCGCGGCCTGCAGCAGCGACAGGAGCTTGGCGTTGACCAGCCCACCGGCTTGCGAGCCGGTCAGCTCGCCCGGGTTGATGCGCGTGCCATAGCGCACCTGCGCAGTGGCCTGGCCCAGGGCGCTGTAACGGGTCTCGGTGACTTCTCCCAGCGCATTGACGGTGTGCGTGAGCTGGCCCGCCGTGTTGTAGAAGAAAAGCGTGCGCAGGCCGTTGGCATCGGTGGTGCTGGTCCTGCGGCCGGCGCGATCGTAGGTGTGCGTTTTGGCGTAGCTGTTCCAGACGGCATCGATCTGTGCCTGGGTCTGCGCCGACGCCAGTTGCCGTGACCCTTCGGCCGACAGCTCCGCCACCAGCCGGCCCTGCGCGTCGTAGCGGCTGATCCGGGCGCGTGCCTCGCTGCCGGTCGCGACCGTGGTGCGGATGCGGTTGCCAGCGGCGTCGTAGGCATGCTCCGTGCGCGTTCCCTGGTAGTCGGTCTCGGCGGCCAGGCGCCCGAGTGCGTCGTATTCGGACAGGCGAACCTGATCCTGCCCCGAGGCCGCAGGACGCAACTGCGCCACCGGGGTCGCGCTGGTGATCGACGACACCACGGCGGCCTTCAGCGCCGTCGCATAGCGCGTCTGCTTTGTGGCATTGCCATTGGCGTCGTACTCGAACGTGGTCAGGTAGCTCGCGCCATCCACCAAGGCCACAAGCTGGTGCTTCTCGTCATAGACCCGGCGCTCGACGATGTCCTGGCTGTTGGTCGCGGGCTTCAGGTCCTGCAGCGTGCCGCTGGCGCGCTTGGCTGCATCGGTCAGCTTGGCGAACCGGGTGGTGGACGCCAGTCTGCCGGCCGCGTCGTATGCATTGAGCAGCAGATACCCCTCGGCATCCAGCGTGCCGGTGCGCAACCCGTCGGCGTCGTAGAAGTAGCGGGTGACGCGGTCGGCCGCCGCATCGGCCACCGGGCTGACGGCGCTGCCCGCCGGCGTGCCGCCGAGCGAGGCCACGGCCACCGTCTTGGCATATTGGCGGGTCGTGACCAGCCGCGAGGCGCCGTCATAGACGTTCTCGGTCACGCTGCCATCGCTGCCGACGGTTTTCCAGAGCCGGCCAGCGCCGTCGTAGATGCTCCACTCGGTCCGGTCGGACGGCGCGCCGGCAGGGCGCAGCGCAGCCACCGCGATGTCGGCCAGGCTGCCATCGCCCGCCGTGAGCAAACGCGTGTCGACAGGGGTAGCGTAGGCAATGGTGCGCGTGAGCTGCCCCGATCCGTTGTAGATGTACTCCCGCAATTCGCCTGCCGCGCCCACATCGGCGGTCTTCCTGCCGGCGTCGTCATACAGCATCCATGATTTGACGCCCGTCGCGTCCTGGCTGAGCCGCAGACGGCCCAGGGCGTCGTACACGAACGTGCTGGTGCCCAGGTCGGCAACCGTTGCGTCGGAGCGCTGAAGACTGACGAGACGCCCGGCCCGGTCGTACGTCCGGGTCTCCTGCAGGCCGTTGACCGCCTGGGTGACGACCCGCGCACCTGCGTCGTCATAGAGGGTGGATGCCAGTTGCCCCAGGCCGTCGGTGGTGGACAGCAGCCGGCCCATTCCGTCATAGGCATAGGCCGTCGTCGCGCCCTTGCCGTCGATGGTCTGGATCAGTCGGCCCGCGGGGTCGTAGACCTGCCGGACCACGGTGCTGCCGGCGGCCACGCCATTGCCGGAGGCATCGGTTGCCGAATAGGTGGTAGACGTCTGCACCTGGCCCCGGAAATCCAGCACATAGTCCGTGCGCCGCACCTGCTGCAGGTTCTGCTGCCCCGTCCAGGAGGCGACCGTGGCCGCGGTCGGCACGGCGTCACGGGCCAGTCCGCTCACCGCGTAGGCCGATGCATGGTGCTGCAGCACCGCGACCACCTCGCCATAGGCGTTGCGGCGGTATTCGGTGACGCGGCCCTCCGCGCTGATCACAAAACGCAGGTTGGTGGCGTTGGCATCGTCGTACACATAGCGCGTCGTGAGTGCCCCCGAGGGCTGCCCCGCGCCGTCGCCGTCAGGGTCCGGCTGGGTATAGACCGTCTCCGTCAGCAGCTGATTCACCGCGTTGTAGGTGCGGGCCACCGTATTGCCCAGGGCATCGCGCTGCAAAACCTGATTGCCCCGCGCGTCGTAGGCCATGAACACCGCGCGCCCGTCCGCATCGGTCGTGCGGATCAGATCGCCATTGGCGTTGTATTCGAATCGCTGCACCAGCGGCGCGCCGCCCGTGCCCGGCGAGGCGATGCTGAGCAACTGTCCCTTGGTGTCGTAGGCGTAGGAAGCGTTCTTGCCGGCAGGGTCGGTGACCTGCGTGGTGCGCGCGGCGGTGTCGTAGCTGAATAGATAGGTCTGGCCCAGGGCGTCGCGCAGCGAGGCGACCTTGTAATCCGCCCCCACCTGCACGTATTGGATGGCCAGCTGCGTTCCATCGCTCTGGCTGACAGTGGCCACCCGGTTGCTGTCGCCGTCGTAGGTGTAGCTGGTGCGGTAGACCTTGCCGTCGGCCGTGGAGCCATCCGCGGGCGTGAGGTCCACCGTGACACTGGCCAGGCGATTGCGCGCATCGTAGGCATAGCTGGTGCGAACGGTGGTGGCGTCTTGCCGGTCTGCCACGCGCACGCGCATCAGCAGTCCCCCGGCGTAGTCGTATACGACCGATTCCCCGCTCGCATTGACGACCTTCGCGATGTTGCCGTCCGCGCCATAGGTGTAGGTCGTCGTGTTGCCGTTGGCATCCACGGTCTTGTCGAGGCGGCCCGTGTCCGCGGCGTAGTAGTCCCGGGTCTGCGTCTGGCCATCCGTCCAGATGAAGCCGGAGCCGGTCGACTCGATGCGGTCGTAGGCCCCCGCGCCATCGGTGCCGAGATACCGGCTGGAGGCCGCGTCCCAGGTGAAGAGCGCGCCTGCGCCATCGCGGCCGATGAGCGTGATCGTGCTGCCCTGCTGGCCCGCCTGCCCGGCCAGCACCAGTTGCCGGCGATAGAAACCGGTGCTCCAGTTGTCCGCGTTGTCGTCGTTGAGCAGGCCCTGGCTGTTGTAGGTGCGGACGGCCTGGTAGCTGCCCCCGTGCGCCACCAACTGGTCGTCGGTGCCGGAAATCACCAGGTTGCCGGTGGCCACGTTGACAAAAACCTGCTCGTTGCCGCGCCCCTGGGAGGCATTGCCCTGGGAAGCCCGTTGGCCCAACGTGGCCAAGGAACTGTTGCCGAACCCAAGACTGTTGCCGCTGACGATACCGACCATCTCTACCCCTCGTTCGATGTTTAACCGGGGCAGGTCCAGTGATTAAGACGCCCCATCTCACCAACTCATCCATCGGAATGGAAAACCGTTGAGCGAAAGACCAACTGAATCGAAGGGGTATGGGACCAAAGGGACGTGGTGGGCGATGCATGGGCCCATTCGGCATTGCGCCTGTTTCCTACACCCCCGCCTGGCACGCCCCTGCTACCTTGCCATCCACCCAGGCACCAGCAACCACCGACCGTGGCGAAACCCCTCCACCCGCGCATCCGACAATGCCGTCAGGCCGGCCGCCAAGCGGCAGGGTGTGCCTGACCCGACCCCATGACCCGCACCCCCACCACCCCCGACGCCCTGGCGCTGTATGAACAAAAGCGCGACTTCTCGATCACCCCCGAGCCGCGCGGAGAGGCCGAGGCGCCCGCCGATGCGCTGCGCTACGTGATCCACAAGCACTGGGCCACCCGGCTGCACTACGACCTGCGCCTGGAGCTGGAGGGCACCATGAAAAGCTGGGCCGTGCCCAAGGGGCCCAGCTTCGATCCGGCCGACAAGCGCATGGCGGTGCAGGTGGAGGACCACCCGATCGCCTACAACCAGTTCGAAGGGCAGATTCCGGCGCGGCAGTACGGCGCGGGCAAGGTCATCATCTGGGACAAGGGCTACTGGGTGCCGCTGGAAGATCCGGTGAAGGGCTACCGGGCCGGCAAGCTCAAGTTCGAGATTCACGGCCACAAGCTGCAGGGGCGGTGGACGCTGGTGCGAATGCGCTCCGGGGGGGCCAAGCAGGAGCGGCAGCCCGCATGGCTGCTGATCAAGGAGCACGACGGACTGGAGCGCCCGGCGGCCGAGTTCGACGTGGTGCAAGACATGCCCGACAGCGTGAGCGCCCTGCCCGATCTGCCGGGCGTGCCAGGCCAGGCGCCTCGGCCTGGCAAGGCGCGGGCAACGAAGGCCGCCCGAGGCGCCAAAGCCGCCCAAGCGGTCAAGGCCCCTTTGCCAGCCGAGCTCAAACCCCAGCTCGCCACGCTGGTCCAGGGCCCGCCGCCCGATCTGGCCGACTGGCTGTTCGAACTCAAGTTCGACGGCTACCGGCTGCTCGCGCGCATCGACCATGGCAAGGTGCGGCTGTTCACCCGCAATGGCAACGACTGGGGCCACAAGATGCCCGACCTCGTGACGGCCCTGAAGGCGCTTCCCATCGACAGCGGCTGGATCGATGGCGAGATCGTGGTGATGGACCGCCAGGGCATGCCGGACTTCCAGGCGCTGCAGAACGCGTTCGAGAACGGCACGGCGGCAGGGCTGGTGTTCTACGCGTTCGACCTGCCCTTCGTGAACGGGGCGGACCTGCGCGCGCTGCCCGTCACCGACCGCCGCGAGGCCCTGCGCGCCATCCTTCCCGAGGGCGAGGGCCAGACGGTGCGCTTCAGCGAGGCCTTCGATGCGGCCCCGGGCCAGCTCATCGCCTCGGCCTGCCGGCTCGGCTTCGAAGGGGTGATCGGCAAGCGCAGGAGCGCGCCGTACGTCTCGCAACGCTCGGCGGACTGGATCAAGCTCAAATGCGGCCAGCGCCAGGAGTTCGTGATCGGCGGCTACACCGAGCCCAGGGGCACGCGCAACGGCATCGGCGCGCTGCTGCTGGGCGTGCAGGACGAAGACGGGAGCCTGCGCTACGTGGGCAATGTCGGCACTGGGTTCAACGAGCGCAGCCTGGCACAGTTGCGCGAGCGCCTGGAGGCGCTGACGACCTCAAAGAGCCCGTTCGCCAACGCAGCCCGGGGCGCGGCCAAGGTGCATTGGGTGCGCCCGCAATTGCTGGCGGAGGTGGCCTTCGCCAGCTGGACGCACAGCGAACGCATCCGCCACGCCGTGTTCCGAGGCCTGCGGGACGACAAGCCCGCCAAGGACATCGTGCACGAGCGCCCTCTTCCCGCCAAGGCGCTGGCCAAGGCCGCCACCCGCGCCAAGCCCTCGACCGCGCGAGCGGACACCCTGCGCGTGACCCACGCTGAGCGCGTCATCGACCCGAAATCGGGCACCACCAAGCTCGATCTCGTGCGCTATTACGCGCTGGTGGCACCGCTGATGATGGAGCACCTGCACCAGCGCCCGGTCTCGCTGGTGCGGGCGCCGGCCGGTGTCGGTGGCGAGCTGTTCTTTCAGCGCCACCAGGAGCAAGGCAGCCTGCAGGGCGTGCAGCCGCTCAAGGCCTCGCTCTACCCCGGCCATCCGGCGCTGCTGGAGGTGGTGGGGCCGCAGGGCCTGCTGGCCGCTGCGCAGATGAACACGGTGGAGTTCCACACCTGGAATGCCCGCAAGGACCGCATCGACCGGCCCGACCGCATGACGTTCGATCTCGATCCCGGCGAGGGCCTGGCCTGGGACCGCATGCAGGAGGCGGCCACCCTGATGCGCGTGATGCTCACCGAACTCGGCCTGCCGTCGTTCCTCAAGACCAGCGGCGGCAAGGGCCTGCACGTGGTGGTGCCCATCCAGCGCCGGCATGACTGGGATACGGTCAAGGCGTTTTCGCAGGCCATCGTGCAGCACATGGCCCGCACCATTCCGGCCCTGTTCGTGGCCAAGAGCGGGCCCCGCAACCGCGTGGGCAAGGTGTTCGTGGACTACCTGCGCAACGGATTGAGCGCCACCACGGTCTGCGCCTGGTCGGCGCGCTCGCGGCCGGGCCTGGGCATCTCGGTGCCGCTGGCCTGGAAGGAGCTGGAAACCCTGACGGGCAGCGCAGAGTGGACCGTGCGCAATGTGGACGAGCGGCTGCGCACCGGCAACACCCCCTGGGAGGGCTATGCCGGCGCGGCGGTGTCGATCGCGGGCGCCATGCGCCTGCTGCAGTTCACGCCGAAGGCATGAGCGGCGGCCGCGCGGCGGCGGCGGCAGGGCCGGTCAGGCCTGCAGTGGCAGTTCGTCCGTTTCGGTGCGGGTGGTGCGGTGGCCCTTCAGTCCGAGCTTGGCGAGCAGCTTCACATCGGCCTCGCCCTCCGGGTTGCCGGTGACCAGCAGCTTGTCGCCATAGAAGATCGAATTGGCGCCCGCCATGAAGCACAGCGCCTGCACGGCATCGCCCATCTGCTGGCGGCCGGCCGACAGGCGCACGCGGGCCTTGGGCATGGTGATGCGCGCCACGGCGATCACCCGCACGAAGTCCAGCGGGTCCACCGGTTCGCTGTCGGCCAGCGGGGTGCCGGGCACGCGCACCAGGCTGTTGATGGGCACCGATTCGGGGTAAGGATTCAGATTGGCGAGCTGGGCGAGCAGGCCGGCGCGGTGCACGGGCGCCTCGCCCATGCCCACGATGCCGCCGCAGCACACGCTGATGCCGGCGCCGCGCACGTGCTGCAGGGTGTCGAGCCGGTCCTGGTAGGCGCGGGTGCTGACCACGTCGGTGTAGTACTCGGGCGCGGTGTCCAGGTTGTGGTTGTAGTAGTCGAGCCCGGCGTCCTTCAGCGCTTGCGCCTGGTGCGATTCGAGCATGCCCAGCGTGGCGCAGGTCTGCATGCCCAGCCCTTTGACGGCGCCGATCAGCTCGCTCACTTTTTCGATGTCGCGGTCCTTGGGCGCGCGCCAGGCGGCGCCCATGCAAAAGCGGGTGGCACCGGCATCCTTGGCGGCCTGGGCCGCAGCCGTGACTTCCTGCACGCTCATCAGCTTCTCGGCTTTCACGCCGGTGTCGAACTCGGCCGACTGCGGGCAATAGCCGCAGTTCTCGGGGCAGCCACCGGTCTTGACCGACAGCAGCGTGGCCAGTTCGATGTCGCCGGCAGGCCAGTGCTCGCGGTGCACGCTCTGGGCCTGGAACATCAGGTCCATGAACGGCTTGTCCAGCAGCGCCTGGATGGCCTCGACGGACCAGGGCCCGGCAGGCACCTGCGCGACCGGCGGGCGGCGGTGCAGTTGCACGGCTTGCGCCGCGGCGGGGGTGGGTGGGACAGCGGTGGTTGGCATGGTGGGTGGGCCCTTTCTCGTCTGGTTTTCGGCAGTCCGGCATCTGGCCGGTCGTGGCAGGCGCAGATTCTGGCGGAGCCGGCGGCGCAAATCCAGATCCAGGCCTCACAAACCCGAGCACGATGGAGTGCCGTTATCTACCGTCAACGGCCGGCCTGCGATCGGGCTTTTTAAGCGAGGTTGCGCGACATTGCCCGCACGATCGCACGGGCGTAAAACCCGTGTCGCCTTCTGTCGCGAAACCATGGCCATCTTTCCGAAAACACATCGCCCTACCGCGCAGCCATGCCCGGAGTTGCGTGCAGTTGCCGCCAATGCCGCTGGAGGGGGGGCAGGCAATGCCTGCCGATTCGTCAGCCCAGCGCCGCGATCACGTCTTTAGGGGCCTGTACCAGTTCGATGAGCACCCCCTCACCCGCGATCGGAAACTCCGCGTTGGATTTGGGGTGCAAAAAGGTGATGTCGTGCCCCGCGGCGCCCTGGCGGATGCCGCCCGGCGCGAAACGCACGCCCTGGGCGGTGAGCCATTCCACCGCGCGCGGCAGGTCGTCGATCCACAGGCCGATGTGGTTGAGTGGCGTGGTGTGCACGGCAGGCTTCTTGTCCACGTCCAGCGGCTGCATCAGGTCCACCTCCACCGCATGCGCGCCCCGGCCCATGGCCAGGATGTCTTCGTCGACGTTCTCGCGCTCGCTGCGGAAGGTGCCGGTCTGTTCGAGGCCCAGCATGTCCACCCACAGCGCCTTCATGCGCTCCTTGTCGGTGCCGCCGATGGCGACTTGCTGGATGCCGAGGACCTTGAACGGACGTGCGGTGATGGGATTTGCCATGCGGATTCCAAAAAACGTTTTACTATGATTTTTATAGCAATATACCCTAGTGGAATATGCGCCGCAGGCCAAAATGGTCCTGATCCACAGCGTGCCACCCCCAGGCATGCGCCACGCGGTGCCGGCCGGTTCGGGCCCTGCCCCCCCCTGCCCGCGACACCGCGCACGAAGATCACTGGAATTCCAGGATCACCTGGTCCACCGCCAGCGACTCGCCCTTGCCGGCGACCACCTTGCCCACGATGCCGTCCTGGGTGGCGAACAGGATGTTCTCCATCTTCATGGCCTCGATCACCGCGAGCTTTTCGCCGGCCTGCACCGCCTGGCCCGGCTGCACCGCCACGTCGACCAGCAGCCCGGGCATGGGTGACAGCAGGAACTTGCTCAGGTCCGGCGGCGCCTTGTAGGGCATCAGGGTGTGCAGGCGCGCGCCCAGGGGGGACAGCACGATGGCATCGATCTGCGTGCCGTTGTGCGAGATGCGCAGCGCCAGCGGGCTGCGCGGCGTGCCGCGCTCGACCTGGGCGGTGAAGCCCGCGCCGTTGCACTGGCCCTGCACGCGGATCTGGCCCAGCGTGGCCGCGCTGCCGATCTGGTAGCTCTTGCCACCCACCGACACGGCGCTGGAGCCCGAGCTGCCCTGGAAATCCGTCACCGACACCGCGTGGTGCTCATTGCGCCCTTCGTGCCCCATCACCACCACCACGAACTGCTCGCCCACCTTCACGTTGTGGCCGGCGAGTTGCCCGCTGATGCCCGAGGCACGCGCGCGGTAGCGGCGGTTCATGTAGGCCGCCAGCGCCACCAGGAACAGCGGATCGTCGTGCGGCACGTCCTGCGAGGCAAAGCCCTGGCTGTAGTTCTCGGCGATGAAGCCGGTGTTGAAGTCGCCCGCCACGAAACGTGGATGGGCCAGCAGCGCGGCCTGGAACGGGATGTTGCTGCCCACGCCGCGGATCACGAACCCGTTGAGCGCGGCGCGCATCTTGTGGATGGCGTCTTCCCGGTCCTGGCCATGCACGATGAGCTTGGCGATCATCGAGTCGTAGTACATGGGGATCTCGCCGCCCTCGTACACGCCCGTGTCCACCCGCACGCCCAGCTTTTTGGTGGTGTCGGCCTGGAACATCGACTCCTCCGGCGGCTGAAAGCGCACCAGGCGGCCGGTGGAGGGCAGAAAGTTGCGGAACGGGTCTTCGGCGTTGATGCGGCACTCGATGGCCCAGCCATCGCGCCGGACGTCGGCCTGGGTGAGCGGCAGCGGTTCGCCGGCCGCCACGCGGATCATCAGCTCGACCAGGTCTAGGCCGGTGATGCATTCCGTCACCGGGTGCTCCACCTGCAGGCGCGTGTTCATCTCCAGGAAGTAGAAGTCCTGGTCCTTGCCGACCACGAACTCCACCGTGCCGGCGCTCTGGTAGTTCACCGCCTTGGCCAGGGCCACGGCCTGCTCGCCCATGGCCTTGCGCGTCGCGTCGGAGATGAAGGGGGACGGAGCCTCCTCGATCACCTTCTGGTGGCGGCGCTGGATGGAGCATTCGCGCTCATTCAGGTAGATCACGTTGCCCTGGCTGTCGCCCAGCACCTGGATCTCGATGTGGCGCGGCTCCTGCACGAACTTCTCGATGAAGATGCGGTCGTCGCCGAAGCTGTTGCGCGCCTCGTTGCGGCACGAGGTGAAGCCCTCCAGCGCCTCCTTGTCGTTGTAGGCCACGCGCAGGCCCTTGCCGCCACCGCCGGCGGACGCCTTGATCATCACGGGGTAGCCGATGTCGCGGGCGATCTCCACCGCGCGCTCGGCCGATTCGATGGCGTCGTTCCAGCCCGGAATGGTGCTGACCTGCGCCTCGTTCGCCAGTTTCTTGGAGGCGATCTTGTCGCCCATGGCGGCGATGGAATGGTGCTTGGGGCCGATGAAGACGATGCCCTCCTCCTCCACCCGCTTGGCGAAGGCTTCGTTTTCCGACAGGAAGCCGTAGCCCGGGTGCACGGCCTGCGCCCCGGTCTGCTTGCAGGCGGCGATGATGCGGTCGGCCTGCAGGTAGCTCTCGCGGCTGGGCGCCGCCCCGATGTGCACGGCCTCGTCGGCCAGCTTGACGTGGCGCGCTTCCTTGTCCGCATCGGAATACACCGCCACGGTGGCGATGCCCATCTTCTTGGCGGTGGCGATGACCCGGCACGCGATTTCGCCCCGGTTGGCGATCAGGATTTTGGTGAACATGGTGTTGGGGAGTGGAGGTGTTCTAACGGGCGGTGTCTTGCGTCTTTTTTGTCTGTCTGTCTCGCGGGACGGGGTTCATGCGTGCCGGTCGATGGCCGGGCTCATGTCTTCCATCCAGAGCACGTTGTCCGAGTACGACTGCAGGTCGGGCGAGAGGTTGGAGGTGGAGCCCGAGACCCACACCTCCTTGTGCAGCTCGGACTTCACGTAGGAGATGGCGTCTTCGAAGTCCCCGTCGCCGGCGGAGAGGATCAGCCGGTCGTACACGTTCTGGGCCGCCAGCTTGATGATCAGCGTGGCGATGCCCACGTCCACGCCCTTTTGCACCGACCGGTCGAACTGGTGGCTGCAGTTGGGGCAGTTGGCGTGCATGCGCTTGAGCTTGTAGAGCTGCACCCGGAACTTCGGCCCGATGGGCGGCGCGGTCTTGATCCAGGAGTGGAACGCGTTCTGGGCGTCAGTGGACGGATCGCTCGCCGAGTTCAGGTAGTAGCTCTCGTGGATCGGCCCGCCGTTCAGGCGCGTGATCTCGTTCTTGAGCTTCAGGTAGTCGAAGGGCCGGCCCTTGCCGTAGTTGAAGAGGTAGGCGCCATCGACGATCCAGACGGTTTTCATGGGGCGTGCATCGCTCACAGCGGAATGTTCCCGTGCTTGCGCCAGGGGTTCTCCAGCTTCTTGCCCTGCAGCATCACCAGGCTGCGGCAGATGCGCTTGCGCGTCTCGTGCGGCAGGATCACGTCGTCGATGAAGCCGCGGGCGCTGGCCACGAAGGGGTTGGCAAAGCGCTGCTTGTACTCGGCCTCGCGGGCGGCGAGCTTGGCGGGGTCGTTCTTGTCCTCGCGGAAGATGATCTCCACCGCGCCCTTGGCACCCATCACCGCGATCTCGGCGTTGGGCCACGCCAGGTTGACGTCGCCGCGCAGGTGCTTGGAGCTCATCACGTCGTAGGCGCCGCCGTAGGCCTTGCGGGTGATGACGGTGATCTTGGGCACGGTGCACTCGGCATAGGCGTACAGCAGCTTGGCGCCGTGCTTGATGATGCCGCCGTACTCCTGCGACGTGCCGGGCATGAAGCCGGGCACGTCCACGAAAGTGACCACGGGGATGTTGAACGCGTCGCAGAACCGCACGAAGCGCGCGGCCTTGATGCTGCTCTTGATGTCCAGGCAGCCGGCCAGCACCAGCGGCTGGTTGGCGACGATGCCCACGGTCTGACCCTCCATGCGCGCCAGGCCGATGACGATGTTCCTGGCGTAGTCGGGCTGCAATTCGAAGAAGTCGCCGTCGTCCACCACCTTGGTGATCAGCTCCTTCATGTCGTAGGGCTTGTTGGGGTTCTCGGGCACCAGGGTGTCGAGGCTGCGGTCCATGCGGTCGGCCGGGTCGTTGCTCGGTCGCACGGGCGGCTTTTCGCGGTTGTTCAGCGGCAGGTAGTTGTACAGGCGGCGCAGCATCATCAGCGCCTCGACGTCGTTCTCGAACGCCATGTCGGCCACGCCGCTGCGGGTGGTGTGGGTGCCGGCGCCGCCCAGCTCCTCGGCCGTGACTTCCTCGTGGGTGACCGTCTTGACCACCTCGGGGCCGGTCACGAACATGTAGCTGCTGTCCTTGACCATGAAGATGAAGTCGGTCATGGCGGGCGAGTACACGGCGCCGCCAGCGCAAGGGCCCATGATCATGCTGATCTGCGGGATCACGCCGCTGGCCAGCACGTTCTTCTGGAACACGTCGGCATAGCCGCCGAGCGAGGCCACGCCTTCCTGGATGCGCGCGCCGCCCGAATCGTTGAGCCCGATCACCGGCGCACCCACCTTCATGGCCTGGTCCATCACCTTGCAGATCTTCTCGGCATGCGTTTCCGACAGCGCGCCGCCGAACACGGTGAAGTCCTGGCTGAAGACGAAGACGAGGCGGCCGTTGATCATGCCGTAGCCGGTCACCACGCCGTCGCCGGGAATCTTCTGGCCTTCCATGCCGAAGTCGGTGCAGCGGTGCTCCACGAACATGTCCCATTCCTCGAACGTTCCGTCGTCCAGCAGCAGCTCGATGCGCTCGCGCGCGGTGAGCTTGCCCTTTTTTGTGCTGCGCGTCGATGCGCTTTTGACCGCCGCCCTGGCGGGCGAGTTGGCGCTTTTGCTCCAGTTGTTCGAGGATGTCTTGCATGGGTCGCTCTTTCGGTGGTGATTCTTTTGCTATTTATTTAATAGCGGTATGCCGGGAGTTTTCTTGTGCTGCGAGCAGATTCCGTGCGGCAGTGGACGCGGCGATGCGCCCGGCTGCCACGTCCGCCTGCAGCGTGGGCAGCAGCGCCCGCACCTCGGGGTGCTGGCGGAAAGCGTGTCGCAGGCCTGCCTCGATGCGCTCCCACATCCAGGCCAGGGCCTGCCTTTCGCGGCGGCGGGCGAGCCGGCCGCTGGCGGTCTGCAGTTGGCGGAACTGGCTGACGGCGGCCCAGAAGGCCTGCAGGCCCTGGCCCTGCAGCGCG
>NZ_BAAJYR010000033.1:0-25429 GCF_057546605.1 Acidovorax sp. KPB24-03
ACTTTCCTCACCCCCGTAGGAAAAAGATGACAAAAAATTGTCATCAAGCCCCTCCCCTCACTCCGGCCTCCAACGCATCCACGAACAACGCTATTGGATCAATGCCAACTGCGCGTATCAGATTTCACCAGGCACCTCCGAGCCTGAAGCCTGAGGCCCAACAGGAGGTGCCATGAGTAGGCAGAGATATCCTGAAGAATTCAAGGATTGCGCGGTCAAGCAGATCACCATGCGCGGCCACAAGGTGCCAGCCCGGCTGGGCGTGAGTCCAGCACAGTCTTTATCAATGGCTCAAGACTCACCGCACGTCGATCAGTGATCGGCAGGCGCAGGCCTCGCAGACAGACAAACTGCGACGGCTAAAGGCGAGCTCAAGCGTTTCACCGAGGAGCGCGCGACATCCCAAAAAAGGCCGCAGCGTACTTTGCCAAGCAGTCCGGTGAGTACGCGTTCATACAGCGCCATGAACACAAGCACAGCGTTCGCAGGCTTCGCAAGGCATGGCCGCTCATCCCGGCGGCTATTACGTCTGGAAGACCAAGCCGACGAGTCTCGTGGCAAGGACGATCAACGTCTGTTGGGCCTTCTCAAGCCACTTGGCTGGCGAGTGGTGGCGTCTACGGCTAGCGCAAGCTGACCATGAACATGTGCGATCTGGGCGACACGTGCGGCAAGCACCGCGTGGCTCTTCTGCTCAAGCTCGAAGAACTGCTTTTCCAGATGGGCTACTGGCGACGGATTGGAGGTCGTGGTGACAAGCCTGCTGTGGTTGCGCCCAATCGCCTGCAGCGACGCTTCATCATCAGCGAGCCCAACCAGTCTTGGGTCACGGACACTACCTACATCCGCACCCAAGAAGACTGGCTGTACCTGAGCGTGGTGATCGATTTGTTATCTCGCCACGTCATCGGTATGCGTATGACAAAAGCACCTTGCATTTTTTTTAACATTCCCTGCATGCCGCTGGATCGGCAGGAACTGGGGACACTGACCTTGGCGCATACTGTGCCAAACCCAGGCGACGCGAGACGATTCCGCCATCACCTCGCTGCGACTGGCGCCATGCCGCAGCCCCACCAAGGCGATCAACATGCGCGGATTTCTACTGAACAATCGCGAAGAGCTCATTCAGCGATGCAAAGCCAAAGTTGCGCAGCGACCTTTACGAGGCGCTACCCTTGAGCAACTATCACACGGCATTCCGATGTTTCTTGATCAGCTGACTCGCACCATCGAGGCCGAGGATGACGGTGACATTGCAGGAGGAATGCGAATTTCAGGGGCGTCTGGGGGCGAAGGCTCGGCGCTCACTGAGATGGGCGTCTCGGCGACAGTTCATGGCGGCGAACTGCTTGCACTCGGCTACACCGTAGATCAAGTTGTCCATGACTATGGCGACCTGTGTCAGGCAATCACTGATCTCGCCGTCGAACGTGACGCCCCATTTTCGGTAGACCATTTCCGTACGCTGAACCGCTGCCTGGACAATGCCATCGCCGATGCAGTGACCGAATTTGCTGCCCAGCGCGACGTCGAAGTGGCAAGACGGCAGGTCGAGGATGAGAACGAACGGCTTGGCTTTTTCGCGCACGAGTTGCGCAACCACTTGCACGTCGCCAAGCTCGCGTTCGCAGCCCTGGAGTCAGGCAGGCTTCCGGTTGGCGGCTCGACTGGTGCGGTTCTCAGACGCAGCCTTAGCTCGATGGAAGGTTTGATCAACGATTCCTTGGCGGCTGTTCGCGACGCGGCTCTTGCACCCTTGCATCCGCGAATCTTCTCGCTCGCAATCTTTTTGGCCGATGCCGGTCGCGTTGCGCAGCTCTACGCGGCCGACACGGGGTGCGTGCTTCGCATCTCGGAAGTGGATGCCCAGTTCGCGATTGAAGGCAATCGCGAACTGCTAATGGCGGCACTCGGCAATTTGCTACAGAACGCCTTCAAGTTCACTCGTCCTGGTAGCGAGGTCACGCTGCGCGCGCAGACGTCCGCTGATTCGATCAACATCGATGTCGAAGATTGCTGTGGTGGGCTTCCCGAAGGAAGCGCTGACACGATGTTCAAGCCTTTCAAGCAAGGCTTCGACGACAAGCGGGGCCTCGGACTGGGACTTTCAATCGCAAAGCGCAGTGTCGAGGCAGATCGCGGGCGGTTGACAGTGCAAGACAGGCCGGGCAAGGGATGCGTATTCACGATCAGCTTGCCGCTGCGGGGGCTGGCGTAAGGGGAAAACCACGCTGCACCAAGTACCTTCCAGTTCATCGTACGCTCGCGTTTTGCGACACAGTGACGTGGACGCCAGGGATGAATTTGATCAGGGTTGCCCGCGGTATGGCAATAGATCTCTGATGCGGGTATTAAGTTGCTTCGGCAGTCGTTCCAACACGTTCTTGAGATAAGCGTAGGGCTCCAGCCCGTTAAGTCGTGCGGTGTGTGCAGCAGGCTCATGATGGCTGCAGCTCTCTGGCACGCGCGCAGGCTGCCAGCGAACAGCCAGTTCTTGCGTCCCAACGCGATTGGGCGGATCATGTTTTCGATGCGGTTGTTCGGCTGCCAGATCGCCGTTGTCAATGAAGCGCGTCAGCGCCGCCCAGCGTTCGAGGCTGTAGTCGACGGCCTTGGCTGTCGCGCTGCCATCGGGTGGGTTTCTTCTGGTTGGCCATCAACGATGGCATGCAGCAGATTGGCCGCCGGCCGGCTCTTGATCTGGCGGATGCGCAGCCTTTGCTGCCCGTCCATTTCCTTGACCTCACGCTCGACGTCGTAGAGGACGCAGAACAGCTTCAAGGCGCGCTCGGCCAGGATACTGGTGTGGCTGACCACAACTCATGCAATTTGCGACGTGCATGTGCCAGGCAACCCGTTTGGGTCACGCCTGCATTCAGGGATTGCTTTTAGCCCGAGTAGTCATCGCAGATGAGCGTGCCGCGCCAGCCGCCCACCCCGCCGTCACCGATGCCCAGGAAGCGACGGGCGTTGTGCGCCCGGTCCGGCTCGCGGTGAAGTCGAAGACGACCGCATTGATGTCATTCCAGACCATGGTGCAGTAACTCCAGATGTAAGCACGATGCGTCTCGCTAAGGCCCGGCTTAAGCATGACCACCAGTGTCTCGTCGGCATGCAATACATGGCCTGATGAGAAGGTCCTCGAGCATGGCCTGGATCATTTGGCGCCATTTGCACGCCGATGGTGCCCACCCACTCGGCCGAGTGGAACGGAAAACGGACACACCCGAGCGACCCATGATGGCCTCCAGGCGGAATAGTGGTTGGTGATCAATGTACTTGGACACGACCAGATTCGCCATCAGGCCGGCAGTTGCGATGCCTTTGCCAATGACAGCCGCCGGCACCGGCGCCTGGATGAGCGTCTGGCATTTGGCGCAAGCCCACTGGCCTAGCACATGCCGCTCGACCGCGAAGCTGCCCGATAGGTAGTCGAGTTTCTCCTAGATGTCTTCGCCGATGCGCTTGAACTGGCAGCCGCAGCCCGGGGTGCGGCAGGTGATGTTTTCAGTCTCGTGTTGAACATCGCGCCGTGGCAGGTATGGTGGCAGGATCTGACGCTTAGGGAAGGTCTGCATAAATCGCCCCGCGGCATCCTTGGCACCGGCGTGAAGCACTGAGACGATAAGTCACATGAAGCAGCACAGCCTGGGCTTGGGAATGACGGCGAAGCGAACGCGGCGGCGGGAATTCCTGGATGAGATGGAAAAGGTCGTACCGTGGGCCGAACTGGTGGCCCTGGTGTCGCCGTACCTACCCGAAGGCAAGCGGGGGCGTCCTCCGTTCTCGTGCGAGACCATGTTGCGTATCCATTTCATGCAGCAGTGGTTCGCGCTGAGCGACCCGGCGATGGAAGAAGCGCTGCACGACATGCCGGTATTCCGCGAGTTCGCGGGCCTGGAAGGCTGGGACGAGCGGCTGCCCGACGAGAGAGCACGATCCTTCGGTTCCGGCATGTGCTGGAGACGCACAAATTGGCTGCGCAAATCCTGCAGACCGTCAACGATCTGCTCAGCGCCAAGGGCGTGATGCTCAAGAGCGGCACGGTGGTGGATGCCACCTTGATCGCAGCACCCAGCTCGACCAAGAACAGCAGCGGAGAGCGCGACCCGGAGATGAAACAAAGCCGCAAGGGACCGCAGTGGTACTTCGGTATGAAGTGCCATATCGGAGTGGACGCCGACTCGGGCCTGGTGCATACCGTGCGCGGCACCAGTGGCGCGGTCAATGATGTGATCGAGGCCAACAGTCTGGTGCGCGCAAGCGACCGGGATGTCTATGCCGATGCCGGCTACCAAGGCGCGGGTCAACGCCCAGATGCCAGGCGCGACGTGAATTGGCACATCGCCATGCGGCCCGGCAAACGTCGCCTGCTCGACCCGGCCAAACCGATCGAGGCCCTGACCGGGAAACTGGAGCGCGTGAGGGCCAGCATTCGGGCGCGGGTGGAACACCCGTTCCGAGTGATCAAGCGCCAGTTCGGCCACATCAAGGTGCGCTACCGAGGGCTGGGCAAGAACACAGCACAGTTGCACACGCTGTTTGCGCTGGCCAATCTCTGGATGGTGCGGCGCAAACTGCTGGGAGCATCGGCATGAGTGCGCACGCAGTTCGCCAAACCGGCCATTCAGGCCGCCAGTTCGTGCCACAGGCACCGGAGTTGAGATAAATCAGGTTGGCCGCATCGCATTCCAACTGGCTCAGGGCATCAGCACGCTCGTGCGTGTTTTCTGCAGAGCTTCCCTAGAAAACTCTTTATATAAGTTGCAGCCAAAATCATAATCGCCATTTATCCATTAATTTCTCAGGACTCAAATTATCATATCCCTCAAAAGGCTGATGAATCCAAGGATTAGTAGGCAAAAATTCAACGGAATAATCCGAGGTAAAGCTTGAAATTGCCTTAGTCCAAATTACAGCACTCCGCAACTCCACAATGGGAGCATATTGAGTCTTCAGCAATTCTATAACCGCATTCAAAGTATGCCCAGAATCAGCCAAATCATCTACCAAAAGTACCTTACCTGCGATTTCGCCTTTTGGTGTAGTGATAAATCTCGCTATATCCAGGTGCCCTTGAATTGTCCCCGCTTCTGCGCGATATGAACTAGTGGACATGATTGCAAGCGGCTTGCTAAATATTCGACTCAAAATATCACCAGGACGCAACCCGCCACGAGCGAGACACAAAATCGTATCAAACTCCCAACCAGACTGGTGAATCTTAAGTGCCAATTTTTCAATTAAGCCATGATATTCATCATAACTCACATATAGATGCTTACCGTCTTCCGTTAACATTCAGTACTCCTGATTCACGCACCAACCTCACACAGTGACTAACTAGTAAATTTCAACTTACCAAGTATGGGTTATGCAATGTAATGGTGTGATCTCGATCAGGACTTGTGGAAATCATAGCAATTGGAACCCTAGTCACCTCCTCAATTCGCTCCAAATACCTTCTGGCATTAGCAGGTAGCTCTTCATATCTTGTCACCCCCACAGTCGATTCAGACCAGCCGGGAATCGACTCATAAATGGGAGTGCAGCGGGAAATCTCCTCTGCACCCATCGGTAAAATTTCGATGTGTGCTCCATCAAGCTCATACCCTGTGCAAAGCATGAGTTCCGACAACCCATCTAACACGTCCAGCTTCGTAATACAAAGCCCTGTCAGTCCATTGACTTGGGCACTTCGCTTCAAAAGTGCCGCATCGAACCAACCACAACGGCGACTGCGGCCTGTAGTGACGCCTTTTTCCGCGCCTACCGTGCTCATGTGATAACCCGGTGTACCAGGAACCTCCCAATCCAGCTCCGTAGGGAAAGGACCTCCTCCAACCCGCGTGCAATAGGCTTTGGTGATGCCCAAAACATAGTGAAGCAGGTTGGGCCCCACGCCAGATCCCGCAGCAGCATTGCCAGCGACACAATTGCTGGATGTCACATAGGGGTAAGTGCCATGGTCGACATCCAGCAAGGTTCCCTGTGCACCCTCAAAAAGCAAATTGGCTCCCGCTACATGGGCGGCATTCAATTCGCTAGATACATCTGCAATCATGGGACCAAGCAGTTTCGCATGTTGCATAGCCTCGTCGAAGACCGCATTGAATTGCACTTCTCCGTCAACCAAATAGGGTGCCAACGACTCGCCAAAAACAAAAGAGCCGGAGTTTAAAAAAGTCTTTAGAACATGGTTATGCAGTGCCAGCAACTCACGCAGCTTTTCAGAAAAACGGGCTGGATACTTCAGGTCTTGGACACGAAGTGCGCGTCGAGCAATTTTGTCTTCGTAAGCAGGACCAATGCCACGACCTGTTGTTCCTATTTTTTCGGTCCCTTGGTGCTCGCGCGCAGCCTCTCGGGCCACGTCGATGGCTACGTGAAAGGGTAAAATGAGTGGGCAGGCTTCGCTTACTCGAAGGCGCGATCGAACCTCAACCCCAGCTTTTTCCAAGCCTTTTATTTCTTCAAACAACTTCGCAACCGACAGTACGACACCATTGCCGATGTAGCATTTGACGCCCGGCCGCATGATGCCGCTTGGAATCAGGTGCAATGCCGTCTTGACGCCATTGATGACCAAAGTGTGGCCTGCATTGTGGCCGCCTTGAAAACGAACAACGCCTTGGGCGCTTTCAGTAAGCCAATCTACTAGCTTTCCCTTGCCTTCATCACCCCATTGGGTGCCTACAACGACTACGTTTCGACCTTTGGTTGCTTTCATTTCAAACCCGATTCAATATAGCTAATGCTTCAGATAACTTTTACGATCCAACGGTCAGCAACTTTGGCCAACTCTCGGTCGTAACGAAACTCGTCGAACTCGCTCTCATTACCAGGAAAAACGCACACAACGGTTTCACCGCGGCTTCGCAAATCGGCAACGGCCTCATTTACTCCGGGATCTTGTATCCACGGAGCCCTGATAGCAGTCTTCAACGCCCGTGGGGAGACGACTCCTACCAATTGTTTGATGTCCAAACTAAACCCGGCTGCCGGCCGGTTGCGGCCAAACACCGCTCCAACCTCATCGTACCGGCCACCACGAACCACAGCATCGCTTGCCCCCTTGGCATAGATGGTGAAGCGAGTTCCGCTGTAGTAGGCGTATCCCCTCAAGTCCGCCAAATCGAACGTGACGCTGGACCCTACAAGGTGAGCGGCCAAAGATCGTAAGTTGGACAATATTTCGTCTACGCCGGGAACGTGATGAAGTGCTTTTTGCGCCTCGTCCAAAACAGAAACGTCACCATATAACTTCAGTAGCGCATTCAGCCCATCACGCGATGCGGAAGGAAAGCTGCGCGTGAGACTTGCCAATTCGCTCGCATCCTTGGCAGCAAGTGCGGCATGGACTCTGCGTACCGTTAGCGCATCCAAAGAGAGGTCAGCGAGAAGGCGCCGCACGATGCGCACATCAGCCAAATCCACACTGGTATCACGAACTTCAGCCACACGCAGACAGTGCAACGCCAGCAAAACCGCCTCTTGATCAGCTTCTAGACCAGCGTGACCATAAATTTCAGCACCAAACTGCAGCGGCTCTCTCGTAGCATGGGGTCGATCGGGCCTCGTATGTAGCACAGGCCCGCAATAACAAAGCCGCGTGACACCTTTGCGGTTAAGCAAATGGGCATCAATGCGGGCAACCTGCTGTGTCATGTCCGCACGTACGCCCAAGGAGCGTCCCGACAGCTGATCCACCAATTTGAAGGTCTGAAGGTCGAGCGCCTCGCCCGTGCCCGTCAGCAATGATTCCAGGTGCTCCATCAAGGGAGGCATGACTAGCTCGTAGCCGTAGCCTTGAGCGGTGTCTATCAGCCCGCGACGTAGTTCTTCGATGTGGCGAGCCTCGGAGGGCAAGACATCGGCAATGTGATCCGGCAGGACCCAGGCAGACATGGAAAGTGGGAGGCTGTTAAAAAACGCGATTCTACCGGCATGACAGTCAGCAGTGACTGCCTCCACAGAGCGCCGCGAACTGACCAAGCGCTCAAATGCACGCGCCATCGAGGCAATGGATCGACGGAACACGTGCTGCACCAAGACAGCAGTGTCAGAATTCACAAGAAAGTAAGCGCGCCCAGCGAGAGCGCGCTATCCGTGTCTTCTACTTGCGTGTAGTGGGGGAAGGTGCAGCACCAGGACTGGCCACACCTCCACGGAAAGCTTTGAAAAATTCAGTGGAGGACGGGTCTACCACCATGACATCGCTCTTCTTATTGAAGCTTGACTTGTAGGCTTCCAGGCTACGATAGAACTGCGCGAATTGAGGGTCACGTCCAAACGCCTCTGCATAAACACGAGCGGCTTCTGCATCACCTTCGCCCTTCACCTTCTGCGCATCTCTATAGGCATTGGCGATGGCGACTTCGCGCTGACGGTCCGCATCAGCACGAATTTTTTCGCCTTCTGCAGCCCCTGTGGACCGCAGTTCATTGGCCACCCTCTTCCGCTCCGCCTCC
Source organism: Acidovorax sp. KPB24-03 (assembly GCF_057546605.1). Classification (NCBI taxonomy): domain Bacteria; kingdom Pseudomonadati; phylum Pseudomonadota; class Betaproteobacteria; order Burkholderiales; family Comamonadaceae; genus Acidovorax; species Acidovorax sp. KPB24-03. The sequence goes on from NZ_BAAJYR010000033.1 coordinate 8,475, forward strand.
ATACGACGGTAGACGGATTCCGTAATGGCTTCAACATAGTCGACCCGAGTGATGCGCACATCGACGACGTCAACGCCCCAAGGCTTGGCACCTTGAACAACCTCCAGCACCTCGCGCTTCACGTCCGACATCAATGCATCGCGCTTAAGAGACAACAGTTCTTTGACTGTCCGCCTGTTGACCTCTTCTTGGAAGGCGTTGCGCACGACCCGATTCAACTGCAAAGCTCCAGAATTCTCATCAAGACCAACATTGCGAATGTAAGCAGATGGATCGGAGATCCTCCAGCGTACATACCAGTCAATTACAACCCGCTGCTTTTCTGCAGTGAGCATCGATTCGGTATCAGTGCTATCCAGTGTGAGCAACCGCTTGTCGATGTATCGCACATTTTGAAAAGGTGGAGGCATCTTGAAGTTCAGACCTGGCTCCGTAATAACCTCTTTGATCTGTCCAAGCTGGTAGACCACACCGAATTGGCGCTGGTCCACTACAAACAAGGTCGAACTCAAAAGAGCGAGCAAAAACCAAGACAGTGGAAACAAAAAAATCCGACTCTGTTCACAATGCGCTCCTATCGAGACTCGCGCTCACGCGTACGGCTGGAGTCCCGAGCACGGGGGTCAGCGGGGAATGTGGAAGCAGTTCCCGAAGGCGGAACAGCAGACGACGCCGCTGGCGGCAAGGAATCATTCGAGGCTGCAGCACCAGTCTGTGCGACACCCTGCATGATCTTGTCCAAGGGCAGGTATAGGAGATTCGACCCTTGACGGGACTCCACCAGCACTTTGGTGACGTTCGTGTAGATCTGCTGCATTGATTCAATGTACAGGCGGTCCCTTGTCACCTGAGGCGCCTTTTGATATTCGGCAAGCAGCGAACTAAACCGCTGCGCATCGCCTTGAGACTGAGCCACAATCCTCGACTTGTAAGCTGCAGCTTCTTCAGCCAACCGAGAGGCAGACCCGACCGCGCGGGGAATGACATCGTTGGCATACGCTTGCGCTTCGTTCTTGGACCGCTCTCTCTCCTGCCCCGCTTTCAGAACATCATCGAAAGCTGCCTGTACTTGCTCAGGAGGACGCACTCCCCCCTGCTGCAAATTGATGCCCACAACCTCTACACCAACCTTGTAGCGGTCCAAGATCGTCTGCATGAGGGTACGCACCCTTGGCGCAATTTGATCTCGCTCTTCAGCCAAGGCGGTGTCCATCCGCATCTTGCCGACGATCTCCCGCACCGCTGTTTCGGCTGCTTGCACCACGGCATCTGCTGGGTTACGGCTCTCAAACAACCAGGCCCTGGCATCGTTCAAACGATATTGCACAGCAAATTTGATTTCGACGATATTTTCGTCTTCAGTCAGCATTGCCGATTCACGTAAGCCAGTGCTTTTGATCACCACATCCCGACCGACATCAGCAGACCGAATCTGCGTCACGAAAACGAGTTCGTGACGCTGAATTGGATAAGGCAACCGCCAGTTGAAACCGGCATTCACCGTGCTCTTGTATTTCCCGAACTGCGTTATGACGGCCTGCTGACCTTCCTGCACAATGAAAAACCCGGTCCCAAGCCAGATCAGAACCGCAATTGCAGCAATCAAGCCGACGCCGAAACCCGCATTTTTCATATCTGGCTGGAAGCCCCCGCCGGAAGGACCGCGGCCTCCACCCTGCTTCCCACCAAACAGACCGCCCAGCTTGCGATTGAGGTCACGCCAGAGTTCATCCAGGTCAGGAGGCTGACCGGCCGTATTTTTGTCACGTCCTCGATTACCCGATGGAGGCGTAGATGGAGGACGCTCCGAATCGGAGTTTCCCGCGCCATCGTTCTTATCATCGCCACGACCCCACCGGGGGTCATTCAGATTCAACATTCCCCGGATGCGCTCAGGCAATATGGCCCAGCGCGGGGTACGGCTTTGAGGATTCATTCGCAAAATCTCTGTTTCTCTGAATACGTGAACAAAGCGGCATTGTGCCCAATCAGGCACTGTCTGGAGGCAATTCAGCATCGGCACCTAGGGTCATGGATGTCGGCTGGGCCTTGGGCACGCTGCCCGACAATCCGCGCCTCAAGGAAGGAAGCCCTTCTCCAGAGCCAGCACTCAGGAAGAACCGCTGAACGGGGGTACCTTGCATGTCGTAGATGTCATTCAGGACTTCCGGCCGTTGGTCGGGCGACAACATGTCCAGCTTGTTGAAGACCAGTATCTGGGGCACGTTCGCAGCGCCGATTTCAGAGAGCACCCGCTGGACTTCCGCAATTTGCTCTGGAAAGTTGGGATTCGATGCATCCACCACATGCAGCAAAAGATCTGCATCCACTGCCTCCTGGAGAGTGGCCTGGAACGCATCAATCAGTCCATGGGGAAGATCACGAATGAATCCCACGGTGTCCGACAAAGACACCGATCGCCCTGCCTCTGCAAGATAGAGTTGGCGAGTCGTCGTATCCAATGTGGCAAACAGCTGATCTGCGGCATACGCTCGCGCTTTTACCAGTGCATTGAACAGTGTGGATTTACCGGCATTCGTGTACCCCACCAACGATATGTTGAAGGTATCCCGGCGCTCGCGCTGGCGTCGCTGCGTGGAGCGCTGACGCTTGACCTTTTCGAGTCTTTCGCGCGTGCGCTTGATCGACTCACCGATCATTCTTCGATCAAGCTCGATCTGTGTTTCGCCGGGCCCACCCCGGGCTCCAATGCCCCCGCGCTGACGCTCCAGATGGGACCAGCGCCGGACAAGCCTAGTGCTCAGGTATTGGAGTTTTGCCAACTCTACCTGCAGCTTGCCCTCATGGCTTCTGGCACGCTGGGCAAAGATTTCCAAGATCAACAACGTTCGATCATTGACTGGAAGATCCAGATGCCGTTCGAGATTGCGTTGTTGCGCCGGACTCAAGGCCTGGTCGAACAGCACTTCCACCGCCTGGTGCATCTGCGCGAGCAGCCGGATCTCGTCCGCCTTGCCACTGCCTACAAACAAGGCGGCATCAGGGGCTTTGCGCTTGCAGGTGATTCGCGCCACTGGATTCAAGCCCGCCGTCTGAGCAAGCAGACCCAACTCTTCCAACTCACCGTCGAAATGGGGCAAACCAAAATCAACGCCAACCAGGATGACTGGCGTCTTCGGCGAGTCAGGCGTATCGTATGAACTCAAGACGATCCGCCCAAAGGCGTATCCGTTACATGCCCGTCGGGCATACCACCTTCGTTCAAGAGTTACCGGCCTCGGCGTCGGGCGCTTCGGCCGTCGAGAAATTGACAGCGCGACCTGGGACGATGGTGGAGATGGCGTGCTTGTAGACCATCTGGGTGACCGTGTTACGCAGCAGCACCACGTATTGGTCAAATGATTCGATCTGGCCCTGAAGCTTGATGCCGTTCACGAGGTAGATCGAGACGGGTACATGCTCGCGACGAAGCGCGTTCAGGAAGGGATCTTGAAGAAGTTGGCCTTTGTTGCTCACGATATTCTCCGTGTTCAGGAATATTGTTGTAAAGCGGCACCTTACCACAGCTGCAAGGGTATCGAAGGAAAACCGACGAAACCCCTCGCAAGCGCTGGGCTAGTGGTCACCCTTGTCAGTGAAGGGATTGTGCGACGTCTTCAACTCGATGCGAAGAGGGGTCCCGACCAGATCGAACTCTTTGCGGAAACGGCCTTCTAGGAAGCGCTTGTACGCTTCCGTGACATGCTCCAACGAATTGCCATGAACCACGATGACAGGCGGATTCATGCCGCCTTGGTGGGCGTATCGCAACTTTGGCCGGAACATGCCAGAACGCTTGGGTGCCTGGAACTGCACCGCCTCCAGCAACAACCGCGTCAATACGGGCGTGGACATCTTGCACATCGCCGCTTTCTGGGCCTGCACGATGGATGTCCACAAAGGGCCCAACCCCTGGCGCTTCTTTGCCGAAATGAAATGCAACGACGCAAACTTGAGGAACGACAACCGCGTCTCGATGGAGCGCTCCAGCAGCTGGCGACCGTAGTCGTCCATGGCATCCCATTTGTTGACCGCCAAAACCACCGCGCGGCCACTTTCAAGAATGTATCCAGCGATGTGCGCATCCTGGTCGGTGACCCCCTGTGTCGCATCGAGGACGAGAAGCACCACATTGGCAGACTCAATGGCTTGCAGTGTCTTCACCACCGAGAACTTCTCGATGGCTTCGAACACCTTGCCTTTTCGACGCAAGCCTGCGGTGTCGACCAGCTCAAAACGCTGGCCATTGCGCTCGAAAGGAACGGAAATGGCGTCCCGCGTGGTCCCTGGCATATCGAATGCCACCAAGCGCTCCTCGCCCAGCCACGTATTGATCAGGGTGGACTTACCGACATTCGGGCGACCAGCTACCGCAAGCTTGACCACGCTCTTGTCTTCAGCTTCCGCGTCTTCATCCGGATCCGGCAAGTGCAGAGGCTCCAGAGCCAACTCAACCAAGCTGCGAATACCCTGTCCGTGGGCTGCTGAAATGGGATAGACCTCGCCCAACCCCAACTCATAGAACTCGACGAGCTGCACCCCCTCGCGCATTCCCTCGGCCTTGTTGCCGACAAGGAGGCAGGGCTTGCCCAGGCGCCGCAGGTAGTTGGCGATGTCATGGTCCTGAGCAGAAAGCCCGGCGCGGGCATCGACAACAAAGATGACGACATCGGCCTCCGCAACGGCCTGCTGCGTCTGCTTGGCCATCTCGCGGTAGATGCCGCTGGCGGCATCGGGCTCGAAGCCTCCGGTGTCGATCACGATGTATTCGTGCTTGCCCTGCTTTCCGTTCCCGTAGTGCCGGTCACGCGTCAAGCCTGCAAAGTCGGCAACGATCGCATCTCTCGATTTCGTCAGCCGGTTGAAGAGTGTGGATTTCCCCACATTGGGGCGACCGACCAAAGCGATGACTGGTTTCATCCAGATCAACCCGTCAATCCGGGCGAAAGCCGTAAACGCCGCCATTGCGCGTTACGACCACCAGAGTGCCACCGGCCGACACCGGCGCTGCAGCGATGCCCGAACCATCCGTGGTCATCCGATTCAGCGGTGAACCATCTTCACGCGAAAGCAGGTGCACCAAACCCGTGTCATCTCCGACGACGACCGACCTGCCAAGCAACAGCGGTGCGGTCAAGCGGCGGTATTGAAGTCGGTCCGAAGACCAAGCGCGCGAGCCATCGGCACGCCGCCAGGCAACCACCACGCCATTGCTCTCCGTGCCGAAAATCGTGGTGTCATCGCCGTGAATGCCTTCCGTTCCGTTGGCCGGCTGTGTCCAGGCCACAGTCCCTCGCACCGTGTTCACACAGCCCACCGTGGACACAAAAGCACGGGCACAAACACTGTCGCCCTCGCGGCTGGTGCGGCCGACCAATTCAACCAGCCGCTCGACGTCATTGGTTCCTCTGGGGCTGGCCAGCGGCGCTTCCCAACGTACCGTGCCATTGTCGGGATTGAATCCGACCATCCGGCCCGCCAGTCCCGCGACCAGCGTGTCGCCCACCGCCGTCAATACACCCGACTGGCGCAACACCAAAGGCTCTCCCGGCCTGGGTTGATTCCACAAACGAAGCCCCGTAGCAGCATCAAACGCAGAAACGGACCGATCGGCCGCCAAGACAAAGATGCGATTGCCCGCAACCAACGGCGCTGTGTACGCTTGCGCGGACAGCGGCTTGCGCCAGATCTCGCGGCCATCGGACAAGGCAATCAACTGGTTATCAACGGAAACCACAGCGGCCCACTTGCCGTCGCTGCCCACACCAGCAGACAAAGGCGTGCCAAGGCTGGCTCGCCAGACATCACCGCCGGTGCGCGCATCGACGGCAGCGACCACGCCATCCGAAGAAGCCACCGTCACTGTGTTGCCATTGACATGCACATCCAGCGGCAGGCGACCGATGCCGCCCACTTTCGACGTCCACGCCTGACGCACGCCGATCACCGGCACGTTTGCACCCAACTCAGCCGGCTTCGGCTTTGAGGGACCGCTCCACAGGGAGCAGCCGGCCAGGAGAAAGCACGCCGTTGCCACGGCAGCGACCGCTGCGCGTGGCGTGCCCAAACGCATTGCACGGAAACCCATGTGACTGCGCATCATTTGGAGTCTCCTGCAGCCGCTGCCGAGGCCACGAGTTGTGGCTGCACACCCAGGGCATGGAGCTTCACCTCGACCAAGCGGCGGTACTCCATGCCTTCTTCCAGCGATTTGTAGGCACGCTGGTATTCAGCGATGGCTTCCGACTTCTTGTCCAGCAGCGCCAATGCGTCGCCCTTGCGGTCCGCAACCAAGGCATCGAACTCTGCAGGAAAACCTCCAGACAACTGCTTCAGCGCTTCGTCGTATGCCTTTTGGTCCATCAGTAGGCTGGCAAGTCGCAGTCTGGCCAGTGCTTTGTAGCCCGCATCCGAAGCATTGTCGGCAACCCAAGCCAGGGCCGCCTTGGCACCGTCTGGATTGCCGCTTTCCACCAAGCTTTTGGCCACCAGAAGACCGGCTTGCCCCGCCTTTGTCGTACCGCCATACCGCGATTTGAGGTCGCCGAAAGCCTGCTCCAAGCGCGCGGTGTCTTTTGCCTGCGCAGCCGTTTCCACGGCATCGGATAGCGCAGCGGCTTGTGCCGCCTGTCGGTTCTGCCAATACTGGTATCCGTTCCATGCCGCAAACGCGCCGAAAACCAACACCAGGATGCCACTGATCAGCGTGCCCCAGGTGTTCCAGAAATGCTTGAGTTGGTCAAGCTGCTCTTGTTCTTCAAGATCGAGGTGATTTGCCATGTAGGGTCTCTGTTAGCGGGGGGATTGTAGAGTGGGCGCCCAGTCGGGCAGCGCATCGAGCGCCCGCTCCACTTGGTCACCCCCGCCTTCCCGCAGTGGTTTGATCGTCACGGCCGATCGCGCAAGCTCGTCGGAACCAAAGATCAATGCATGCCTGCAGCCGCTGGCATCGGCCTTCTTGAACTGCGATTTCATGCTGCCCATGCCTTCGCTCCGAACCGCAGGGCTGTGCATCTGCACGCTCACACCCAAGGCCCGCAACTGCTGCAGCACGGCCATGACTGCGGGCAACGACTTCTCGTCCGGCACGATGGCATAGGTATCGGCCACCAGCATGGGTGGGGCCGCTTCTTGCTCTTTGACGAGTTCCAGCACACGCTCGACGCCAAGAGCCCATCCCACCGCAGGCGCGGGCTTGCCCCCAATTTGCTCGAAGAGATAGTCGTAGCGCCCCCCGCCGCAAATGGTGCCTTGGGAGCCGAGTTGCTCCGTCACGAACTCAAAGACCGTGAGGTTGTAGTAGTCCATGCCCCGGACCAGGCGCGGATTGACGGTCCAGGCCACGCCATTCGCATCGAGGATGGACTTGACGGTATCGAAGTGGCGCCTGGATTCTTCGCCAAGGTAGTCCAGGAGCTTGGGGGCCGCTTGCACCAAGCTCTGCATGGCTGGATTCTTCGTATCCAGGATGCGCAGGGGATTGCTGTGCAGGCGGCGGCGAGCATCCTCGTCCAAGAGCTCGGAATGGCCTTCCAGATAGGCGATGAGTGCAGCGCGGTGGGCTTTGCGCTCTTCAGGTTGCCCAAGGCTGTTGAGTTCCAGGCGAACGTCTTTCAGGCCCAGTTCCTTCCAGAGCGCATCCGCCAGCAGGATCAGCTCGGCGTCGACCTCAGCGCCATGGAAACCCATGGCTTCGGCACCGATCTGATGAAACTGCCGGTATCGGCCCCGCTGGGGACGCTCATGGCGGAACATCGGACCCATGTAGTACAGGCGTTTGCCGCCGTCGTACAGCATCGAATGCTCCGCTGCGGCACGAACAACGCCTGCCGTCGCCTCGGGACGCAGCGTCAGATGCTCGCCGTTCAAACGGTCCTCGAACGAATACATTTCCTTTTCGACGATATCGGTCACTTCGCCCAAGCCACGCACGAACAGCGCCGTCGGTTCGACGATGGGCGTTCGCACATTGCGATAGGCATATCGGGCCATGAGTGCCCGCACCTTGTCTTCCAGCCATTCCCAGCGCGCCGAGTCAGGGGGAAGAATATCGTTCATGCCTTTGACGGCCACCAATTTGCCGGTCTTTGGCAGAGGATTGCTTGTCTTGTTGCTCACGGAATGCATCAATGGGTTAAGTGACTGGCACGCCAGCAGCGGCCTGCGCATGCGCAGGCTCGGAAGGCGGCTTTCAATTCAGATCAAGAAGCAGCGACCGCCGTGCTGAAGCGGTCGGCGATGTAGCGTTCGACGAGTTGCTGGAACTCCTGCGCGATATTGTCGCCGCGCAGGGTCAAGGCCTTCTCTCCGTCGATGAAGACGGGCGCGGCCGGGGCCTCTCCGGTGCCTGGCAAGCTGATGCCGATGTCGGCGTGCTTGCTTTCACCCGGACCGTTCACGATGCAGCCCATCACTGCCACTTTGATCTTTTCGACCCCAGGGTATTTGAGTCGCCAGACCGGCATCTGCGACCGCAGAAAGTCATCGATCTGCTTGGCCAATTCCTGAAAGGTGGTGCTGGTCGTGCGCCCGCAACCAGGGCAAGCGGTCACGCTGGGCACGAACATGCGCAACCCCAGCGCCTGCAAAATTTCGGAAGCCACGACGACTTCCTGGGTGCGGGCCTCGCCAGGCTGCGGCGTGAGGGAGACGCGGATGGTGTCGCCGATGCCTTCCTGCAAAAGAATCGACAAGGCTGTGGTGGATGCCACGGTTCCCTTGGTGCCCATGCCCGCTTCGGTCAGGCCCAGGTGCAAAGCGTAGTCGCAGCGCTTTGCCAACTCACGGTAAACGGACACCAGATCCTGCACTCCGCTGACCTTGCACGAGAGGATGATCTGGTTGCCATCCAGACCCATTTCCTCGGCGCGCTTTGCCGATTCGATGGCCGAAGTGATCAGCGCTTCATACATGACCTGCCGCGCATCCCAAGGAGACGGCCGTCGATTGTTGGCATCCATGAGCTCGGCGAGCAATTCCTGGTCGAGACTGCCCCAGTTGACACCGATTCGCACGGCCTTGTCCCAGCGCATGGCCGCGTCGATCATCTGGCCGAACTGGCGGTCGCGCTTGTCGCCCTTGCCGACATTGCCAGGGTTGATGCGGTACTTGGACAGCGCCTGGGCGCAATCGGGGTATTCGGTCAGCAGCCGATGCCCGTTGTAATGGAAGTCGCCCACCAGCGGAACGGTTTCGCCCATGCGATCGAGCTGTTCACGGATATAGGGAACCGCCGCAGCCGCTTCGGGCGTGTTCACGGTGATCCGGACGAACTCGGAGCCGGCCTGCGCCAGTTCCTTGATCTGTATCGCAGTGCCAATTGCATCAACGGTGTCGGTATTGGTCATGGATTGCACGCGAACGGGTGCGTCTCCACCCACCGTGACAACACGCGAGCCCCATGTGATTCGGGCTTGCCGCGAGCGTCGCGGCTGGGGCGCCGCCATCGCGATCGGAAAAGTGGGGATCAAGAAATGATTCACGGTTTCACCTCAAATCGGGCAACGTTTTCGCGCGAAACGCCTTTGAGCTCCAAAGGCTTGCCGTGGACGACCACTTCGGTGACGTCGGCCTTGCCGATGACCACGGACCATGGCGGGGTTCCCGGAACCGTCACGCTCTCGCCGGCCGCCAGGACACGCTGAAGGACGGTGGCTCCCGCCGCACTGCGCACCTGAACCCACGATTCTCCGCGCGTGCGAATGACCAGGGCGGCATCCGGACTACCTGCCGGTGCAGATGCCGGGGCCTCAGGCGCGGCCACTGCAGCCGTCGCCGCGGGCGATACGCCCGATGGGCTTGCCATGGAAGATGGCAAAGAAGCCGACGGGGCTGGAGCCGAAAGTGCAGTCACTGGCTGAGCGGGACTGGCAGGATCAGCCCCTTTGGTCCCTTCGGCTTCCGGGGCCGTGCCTGTCACCGCAACTGTTTCATTTCCGGCCACGCCATCGGGCCGATGGGGCCACAGCAGAACGGCAGCAGCGCCCACCAGCAACACGATCACCGCGAAGATGGCGGTGCGTGAACCCGACCCGCTGGAAGACGACGCCAACTGGCCGCTGCCAGGCTTGAACGATGCGTTGATGCCTCGGTGCGCCGACAGTGCAGGCGGCTCATTGCGCGGCAGCAGCGCCAGCACGGGCGCAGGGTCCACCTTGAGCGTGCGACACATGCTGGAGGCCAGGGCACGCACAAAAACCACGTCCGGAAAAACCTCGAAATAACCCGCTTCCAAGGCTTCCAGCTTGTGCACCGGCACCTTGAGGGCCACGGCCAGCGCCGCGATGTGCACACCTGCGGATTCGCGGGCTTGACGCAGCATCAGGCCCGCAGCCACGCTGTCCTGGGTTGGCGAGACTTCACTGTTCAAAGGCTGTCCCTCGTGCCCCACCACCGGCTCATTCATTGAACGCCCCTCGGTCATATGCCATCAATTCTTTGGAGTCAGGAAAACGCTTGCGCAGTTGTTCGGCGAGCTGCCGCATCGCCACCGAATCACTCAACGCCCGCTCGATCTTGATGCCCAGCCAAAGCGATTCCGCATTGGCGAACTCGCTGTTGTTCAGGCGGCGAATGTAGAACTGCGCACGCTTGATCTCGCCGCGGCGAAACATGAGCGACGACAGGTTGTATCCAACCACAGGGTTGCCCGCATCCAGTTCATACGCCTTGAGCAATGTCTGCTCGGCTTCTGCGATCTGCCCGGCACGCTCCTGGCAAAGGCCTTGGGCCATGAGCGTTTTGCTGCGAGCGGTATAGGTCCGGCTGGCCAGGGCTCGCTCGAAATACTGCTGGCTTTCCGCGTACTTCTGCTGCTGGCACAAAAGCCAGCCATAGTTGTGCAGCAGGTTGGGCTCGGACGGGTGAAAGCCGAGTGCACGGCGAAAGCTCTCTTCCGCCAGCGGCAGATCCCCCAGGCGCAGATAAATCAGCCCGCGCAGGTTGTAGGCATCGCCGTACGACGGGTCGGTGGTCAGAGATTGGCGCACTTCGTCCAGCGCCACCGTGGTCTGGCCCATCTCGAGATAATTGGCAGCCAGTTCCAACCGGAGCCTGGCGCGGCGGCGGGTTTCCGTCTCTTCCGATGGCGTGACGTACTCCGCACTGCCAGACGAGGCATTCGAGCCGCCAGGCGCTGCGCACCCACTCAAGCCCGCCAACCCGACCGCGGCAAGGCACAAGGCCATCGCCCATCGGGCATGCCGCTCAACAACCGCGACCGATCTCGTCATGTAGATCCTTCCTGCTTAAGGGCAATGCGTGCCATGCGCCAGCTTCCGGAAAAGGTGATTTGAAAATCCCAATGGCGGCATCGATTCACCCCTTTGCCCGTCAAGGCGTTCTCCGAGATGGCGGGCCCATGGGGGTCACGCCGCACCGAAAATCACATCACAGGCTTGAGCACGATGGTGCGCTGCTTGGCCATGCGCTCGGCGGCCCGGGTGCGGTCTTTCACATCTCCCGCCAGTTGGCCGCACGCGGCGTCGATATCGTCGCCACGCGTTTTGCGCACGGTCGTAACGATACCCGCATCACTCAACAACTTTGCGAAAACCGCAACTTGCTGCGGGGTCGATCGATGCAGGCCGGAAGCGGGAAAGGGATTGAATGGAATCAGGTTGAACTTGCAGCGAACACCCTGCCCATGGCGGGGTCGCACCAGATCGATGAGTTGCCGGGCATGTTCTGCCTGGTCGTTCACGCCATCGAGCATGCAATATTCGAAGGTGATGAAATCGCGCGGCGCATGCGCCAGATAGCGCTGACAGGCATCCAGAAGCTCCTGCAATGGGTACTTGCGATTGAGCGGTACCAGGTTGTCACGCAGCGGATCGTTGGGCGCGTGCAGCGAAACGGCGAGTGCGACGGGGCAGTCCTGGGAAAGCCGATCCATCATGGGAACGACGCCCGAGGTCGACACCGTCACGCGGCGCCGGGACAGGCCGTAGCCGTGATCGTCCAGCATGGCACGCAACGCGGGCACAAGCGCGGTGTAATTCTGCAGCGGCTCACCCATGCCCATCATCACGACGTTGGAGATGATGCGTTCTTCGCTGCCCAGCCTTCGGCGCAGCGCATGCTCCGCGAACCACAACTGGGCAATGATCTCGCCTGTGGTCAGGTTGCGGCTGAAACCTTGGTGTCCGGTAGAGCAGAAACGGCATCCCACGGCGCATCCGGCCTGGGAAGAAATGCACAGGGTGCCCCGGTCATCCTCTGGAATGAACACGGTTTCGACCGCATTGCCGTCACCCACGTCGAACAGCCACTTGACCGTACCGTCCGTCGAGACATGCTCGCTCACCACCGGCAATGCCTGCACATGGGCGCAGGATTTCAGTTTTTCCCGCAGCGACTTCGCCAGATCGCTCATCTGGTCGAAATCGTGCGCGCCCCGCTGGTGAATCCAGCGGAACAATTGGGTTGCCCGAAAACGCTTCTCCCCCAGCTGCTCGCAAAACGCAGCCAGACCGTCGAGGTCGAAGTCAAGGAGATTGGTGGTCATCGGAGCGAAGGCTGTTCACGTCGATCACCGCCCCCTGCGCTGGGCGCGCGGCCTGGGCAGCGCTCCGGCGCAAGGGTGGATCGCATATCAGCGCGAGTAGATGTTGAGGCCAGGGAAGAAGAAAGCCACTTCTGCCTGAGCGGTTTCCACGGCGTCGGAACCGTGCACGGCGTTGGCATCGATGCTGTCTGCGAAGTCAGCGCGGATCGTGCCGGCTTCTGCCTTCTTGGGGTCGGTGGCGCCCATGAGTTCGCGGTTCTTCAGGATGGCGTTCTCGCCTTCCAGGGCCTGGATCATCACCGGACCGGAGATCATGAAGTCCACCAGGTCCTTGAAGAAAGGACGCTCCTTGTGCACGCCGTAGAACTGTTCGGCTTCCAGGCGCGACAGGTGGGCCATGCGTGCTGCGACCACCTTCAGGCCAGCGGCTTCGAAGCGGGCGTAAATTTGGCCGATGACGTTCTTGGCCACTGCGTCGGGCTTGATGATGGAGAGGGTGCGTTCGATAGCCATGTTGATTTTCCTGGAGAGTGGTTGATCTATTTGAATTTTTTCGCCCTGCGGACAAAGCCCTCGATTCTAACTGGGCGGATTAATTCCCCAAGGCGCGAAGGCTCAGCGACCGCCGCGGCGCGGCGGGCCGTTGCGTTTCTGGTCCTGCCGGTAGCGCGACAAGCTGTCCGTGCCGATGTAGCCCACCGACGTCTTCATCGGATCCGGCTGGCTGCCAGCGCCGCCACCGCCGCCCTGGCGCCCACCGGGTGCGCCGTCCTTGCCGCGCCCTGCGCCAGATCCATAGCCCGGCTTGCGCGCAGAAGATGGCGCGGCCGCATCGCGCGGCGCGCCATTGTTGCGACCACGGGGCCCGCCACGGCGCAAGCCGCTCTTGCGGTCCGCAGGTCCGGCAGGTGCCTCGACCGTCTCTCTGGGGGCCTTGTTGCCACCACCCACGGCCTGCATGAGCGCGCGGATATCGCGCTCGTCCAGTTCCAGCCACGCGCCGCGCTTGAGCCCGCGGGGCAGCATCATCGCGCCGTAGCGGATGCGGATGAGCCGGCTGACCGCATGGCCCACGGCCTCCAGCATGCGCCGGACCTCACGGTTGCGGCCTTCGGAGATGGTCACGCGATACCAGCAGTTGGAGCCTTCGCCGCCGCCATCCTCGATGGAGCCGAACGAAGCCATGCCGTCGTCGAGCTGCACGCCGTCAAGCAACCGCTGCTTTTCTTCGTTGCTGAGTGCGCCCAGCACCCGCACGGCATATTCACGCTCCAGGCCAAAGCGGGGGTGCATCAACTGGTTGGCCAACTCGCCCGAACTGGTGAACAGCAGCAAGCCCTCGGTGTTCAGGTCCAGCCGCCCCACGGACTGCCACTTTCCGTGGGCGAGCCGCGGCAGCTTGCGAAACACGGTGGGCCGGTTCTGGGGATCGTCGTGCGTCACCACTTCGCCCGCTGGCTTGTGGTACGCGATGACCCGGGCCGGAGGGGGATCGATGCGGTAGCGAATGGGCCGGCCATTCACCTTCACCTGATCGCCGAACTGCACGCGTTGGCCGATGTGCGCCGGCTCGTTGTTGACCGAAATCCGGCCTTCCAGGATCAATTGCTCCATTTCCAGGCGCGAGCCCAGCCCCGCCTGGGCCAGCACCTTGTGCAGCTTGGGCGTTTCCACCTGCGGCAGCAGGACGCGACGCGCTGGCACTGCGTCGGCGGCCGTCTCGTCTTCATCCAGGCGGCCGGACACCACGTCGGCGAACTGATAGCCCGGTGTGGTACGCGCCCCCGCGGCCGGGCGAGGCCCCGAAGAACGTTCCGATCTGGGTGAAGCGGGCTCAGTCCGCACTGGCGCAGGGGCAGCCTCCACCGCCGTCCCGGCCGGTACAGCGACAGCCTCGGCATCCTGCGCTGACTCGGCAGAAGCCTCCACCGGCTGGCCTGCTGCCGCGTCGGACGCCTTCGGCGCCTTCTTGCGGGGCGGCTTGCGGGCCGCGGGCTTCTTCACGCTGGCGTCTGCCTCAGCGGGCAACGCGGGCTGGTCGTCGGCAGGTTCTGAAATGGGATCGTTCATGGGAGACTCTCTGGTGTGCCGTTATCGGCGTCTTTTGGCTTCTCGTGCGAGGGGGCCAGCACGTCTTCTTCGTCGGATGGGCGCGGCGTGTCTTCTGTGGATGGGCCGGTGACCGGCTCCGTTTCGGAGCCCTGCGGCACCGAAGGCACCGCCTCTGCCACAGGGGGGTGATCCCCCGGCGCCGGCTCGGCAGGTGCGTCGAGCGGCAAGGTGCCGCCAGAACCCAGCGCTTCGAGCACGCTGGCCTGCACGGCCGGATTTTCCATCACGGGCAACTGGTCGAGCGACTGCAGCCCGAGGTCGTCCAGAAACTGCCGCGTGGTGGCGAACAGGGCGGGCCGGCCCACGGTTTCGCGGTGCCCAATGACCTCCACCCAGCCCCGGTCTTCCAGCTGCTTGATGATCAGGCTGTTCACGGTCACGCCGCGGATGTCCTCGATGTCGCCGCGCGTCACCGGCTGCCGGTAGGCAATGATGGCCAGCGTTTCCAGGGTGGCCCGGGTGTAGCGCGGCGGCTTTTCCGGATGCAGCCGGTCCAGGTACTCGCGCATTTCAGGGCGGCTCTGGAAACGCCAGCCCGTCGCGACCTGCACGAGCTCCACGCCCCGCAATGCCCAGTCCTGCTGGAGTTCCAGCAGGATGGTTTTCAGGGTATCGGTTCCGAGAGCGTCGTTGAATAGCGTGCGCAACTCGCGCAGGGTCGCCGGTTGCGGAGCGCAGATCAGCGCGGTTTCAAGGACCCGTTTGGCGTCCACCGTATTCATGGTTCAGCAATTGCGGGGAAAGAGACGCCACGTGTCGAAAAGGGCGCCATGCCTGTCAAAGGGTTCGTTCAGCGGGACCGCACGCAAAGACCTTGGTGCTGTTCCCAGCCCTGCAGTGTGTCCATGCGGGCGAGTCGGCTGGTACAGCCGCTAGGCGCGATTGTAGCGCAGGCCCCAAAAATTCAAGGCGTTTTCCATGTCCTGCGGCAGAGGCGCATGGAACTCCATCGGCTCACCGGTCATTGGATGGGCGAAAGCCAGCCGGTACGCGTGCAGCGCCTGGCGCGCGAGCCCCCCCGCCGCTTCTCCACCATACAAGGCATCGCCCACCAGAGGATGGCGAAGCGAGGCCATGTGCACCCGGATCTGGTGCGTGCGCCCGGTGTGCAGCGTGCAGCGCACAAAGCAGACCGGATCGACGCTGTCGAGCAGAGCGATGTCCGTGCGCGCGGGCTTGCCCGACTGCGTGGCCAGGTCCACCACGGCCATGCGCAGGCGATTGCGCGGGTCGCGGCCGATGCTTCCCTCGACCACGCGCTGCTCCGGACCGCTCCAGGGACGGTGGCCGATGGCGAGGTACTGCCGGCTCACTTCGCGGGCGGCGATCATGCGCACCAGCGCATCCATGACGCTCCGCTCGCGCGCCACGACCATCAACCCGCTCGTGTCCTTGTCGAGCCGGTGGACGATGCCCGCCCGGGGCACCAGCAGCGCCTTGGGATCGCGGGCCAGCAGGCCGTTGAGCAAGGTCCCGCTCCAGTTGCCGGGCGCGGGGTGAACGACGAGCCCCGCAGGCTTGTGGATGACCAGCAAGTGCGCATCCTCGAACACCACGTCGATGGGGATGGACTCCGGACGGAAGGCCTGGCTCTGCTGGGTGGGCCGCAGTTCCACCGCGACCACATCGCCCGCCTTGACGCGGGCCGCAGGCTTGGCCGCGGCCTGCCCGTTGAGCAGAACGCCCCCCTGGGCCAGCAATTGCTGCAGATAGCTGCGCGAAAACTCGGGCACCTGATCGGCGAGCGCCCGGTCCAGGCGCTCACCGTGCTGCGCCTCGCCAATGGCGAACTGGCGAATCTCCTGCGAGGCTTCGCCGCCCTCCTCCAGGTCTTCGGTGCCGGCCTCTCCCTCGGGGAGCAGGCCGGGGCCGGACGGCAGCGTGTTCAACGCGCCGGCAGGTAGCGGGACGGATCGACCGGCTTGCCCTGGCGGCGGATCTCGAAGTGCAGCTTCACCCGGTCGGTGTCGGAGCTGCCCATTTCGGCGATCTTCTGGCCGCGGCGCACCGTCTGGTCTTCCTTCACCAGCAGGGTCTGGTTGTGGGCGTAGGCCGTCAGGTAGGTGTTGTTGTGCTTGAGGATCACGAGGTTGCCGTAGCCACGCAGGCCGGCGCCGGCATAGACGACCCGTCCATCCGCGGAGGCGAGCACGGGGTCGCCCGCCTTGCCGCCGATGTCATAACCCTTGTTGCGGGCCTCGTCGAAACCCGCCACGAGCGAACCCGACGATGGCCAGATGAACGCCATGTCGTCTTCGCCGCCGGTTGCCGCAGGCGCGGGGCTGGGCGCAGGAGCGGGGGCGGCGGCCACGGCGGGGGGCCGATGCGCCGGGCTTGG
>NZ_BAAJYR010000034.1:0-24698 GCF_057546605.1 Acidovorax sp. KPB24-03
CCGCCCGCGCCGGGGCGGTTGTCCACCACCACCGGCTGGCCCAGCTGTTCCGACAGCTTTTGCGCCACCACCCGGGCGATCGCGTCGTTGGCGCCACCGGCCTGCTGCGGCACCACGAGGGTGATCGCGCGCTGGGGGTAGCCCGCCTGCGCCAGGGCCGTGCCCGCCATGCCGCACAGCAGCGTGCCCAGCGCGCGCGGCGCGAGAGTGAATGCGTGTCCATCATTTTTTGTCTCCTTGGGTTTTTTGTCGATGCATCGCGCCGCGCCGGCCCGCGGGCCGGCGGTAAAACCGCTGCCGTCCGGCGTTCAAGCGGCTTCGCGCGCCCGTGCCCGGTCGCGGATCGCCTCGAAGCCGTCCGGCACCGGGTGCAGGTCCAGCCGGCGCCCCGCCTTCACGATCTGGCTGGGAATGTCGTGGCCGATCAGCCCGGGCAACCGGGCCGCCGCGGCGATCAGCTGCGAAAGATCCACGCCCGTGTCGTAGCCCATCCATTGCAGCGCGTGTGCGACCTCCTCGCTGCACACGTTGCCCGACGCACCCGGCGCATAGGGGCAGCCACCCAGGCCGCCGAGCGACGCATCGAAACGGTCCGCCCCCGCATCGATGGCGGCGAGCACGTTCGCCAGCCCCATGCCGCGCGTGTTGTGAAAGTGCAGCGTGAAATCCACGCCCGGCCAGCGCGCCCGGGCGGCGGCGGTGAGCTGCGCCACCTGGGTCGGATACGCCATGCCGGTCGTGTCGCACAGGGTGATGCCGCGCACGCCCAGGTCGGCGAAGCGCTGCACCCAGCCAAACACCTGCGCCGGCGCCACATCGCCTTCCATCGGGCAGCCGAACACGCACGACAGGGACACGTTCACCGCCACGCCCGCGGCCTGGGCGGTGGCCACCACCTGCGACAGCGCCGCGAACGACTGCGCGCGCGCCATGCGCAGGTTGGCCAGGTTGTGCGTCTCGCTGGCGGACATGACCAGGTTCAGCTCGTCGGTGTGCGCCTCGATGGCGCGCTCGGCGCCGCGCACGTTGGGCACCAGCGCGCTGTACACCGTGCCGGGGCGCCGCACGATCTCGCGCATCACGATCTCGGCATCGCGCAGCGCCGGTATCGCCGTGGGCGAGACGAACGCCGTCACCTCGATCTTCGACAGGCCCGCTGCCGACAGCGCATCGACCAGCGCGATCTTGTCTGCCGTGGGCACGAAGGCCTGCTCCATCTGCAGGCCGTCGCGCGTTCCCACTTCCTGCAGGTGAATGCGGCGGCCGTTGCCGCTCCACACGCCGGCCCGGGCTTCGCCCGTTTCATCCGCCCCGTTCGACGGGTTGCGAGTCGCGGTCATTGGATCACCCCCTTGCTGCGCAGCAGCGCGATCTGTTGGGCGGTCAGGCCCGCCTCGGCCAGCACCGCATCGGTGTCGTCGCCCAGGTGAGGCGCACTGGAGCGGATCGTGCCCGGCGTGCCCGACAGCTTGGGCACGATGCCCGGCACCTCGACCACATAGCCGTCGCGCGTGGTCTGCGGCAGCAGCATGTCTCTGGCGCGGTAGTGCGGGTCTTCGGCGATGTCCTGCGCCGTATACACCTTGCCGGCGGGCACGCGGGCGGCGCCCAGGCCCTCCAGCACTGCCTGCACGGTGCGCCCGGCCGTCCATTCGCCGATGGCCGCGTCGATCTCCGCCACCCGGGCCACCCGCCCGGCATTGCTGCCCAGGTCGGGCGCCGCCGCCAGATCGGGCCGACCGATGGCGTCCATCAGCCGCTTGAAGATGCTGTCGCCATTGCCTGCCACCAAGACCCAGCCATCGGTGCACGGATACGCGTTGGACGGCGCGATGCCCGGCAGCGCGCTGCCGGCTGCATCGCGCACGGCACCGAAGGCGCTGTACTCGGGAATGAGGCTCTCCATCACGTTGAATACGGCTTCGTGCAGCGCCACGTCGATCACCTGGCCTTTGCCGCCATTCACCTTGCGGTGGTAGAGCGCCGTCAGCACACCCACGGCGCCGTGCAACGCCGCCAGCGTGTCGCCGATGGAGACGCCCACGCGCACCGGCACGCGGCCGGGCTCGCCCGTCAGGTGGCGCAGGCCACCCATCGCCTCGCCGATCATTCCGAAGCCCGGCAGGTCGCGGTAGGGGCCGGTCTGCCCATAGCCCGAGATGCGCAGGATCACCAGCCCGGGGTTGAGCGCATGCAGCGCCTCGGGCGACATGCCCCAGTCCTCCAGCGTGCCGGGGCGAAAGTTCTCGATCAGCACATCGGCCTCGGCGATGAGCCGGCGTGCGATGTCCTGTCCTTCCGGCTGGCGCAGGTCCAGCGCCAGCGAACGCTTGTTGCGCGACTGCACCTGCCACCACACCGAGGTGCCTTCCTTGATCAGCCGCCAGTTGCGCAGCGGATCGCCCGCGCCGGGCGCCTCGATCTTCACCACATCGGCCCCGAACTCGCCCAGCGTCTTGCCGCAAAACGGCCCGGCGATCAACTGGCCCATCTCGATCACCCGCACCCCGGCCAGGGCGACGGGGGCTGCTGTCGTATCCGTCGTCGTCGTCATTCCTGTCGCGTCCCTGCGTTCGAATGGCGCGGATCATGCCGTGGCCCCCGCCCACCGCAAAACCCCGATGCGCGACGCCGCCATCGCAAACCGGCATGGCCGGCTGCCCGGCGGCAGTACCATCGGCGCCCATGAAGCTCGACCCGGTTTCCCTGCGCCTGTTCGTGGCGGTGATGGAAGAAAATGCCATCGCCCGCGCCGCGGCGCGCGAGCACATCGCCCCGTCGGCCGCCAGCCGGCGCCTGGCCGAGCTGGAGGGCACCCTGCAGGTGGAGCTTTTCAGCCGCAGCAACCGAGGTACCGAGCCCACCGACGCGGCGTATGCGCTGCTGAACATGGCGCGCGGCGTGCTCAACGAACTCGATGGCATCGCCCTGCAGATGCGCGACTTTCGCGCCGGGGTGCGGGGCCACGTGCGCGTGGTGGCCAACATCTCGGCCATCACCCAGTTCCTGCCAGCCGAGCTGCCGGCCTTCATGGCCGCGCACCCGCAGGTCCAGGTGCGGCTGCAGGAGCAGATCAGCAGCGCCATCGCCCATTCGGTGGCCGAGAACGCCGCGGACGTGGGCATCCTCAACCACGGCAGCTACGGCGAGCGCGTCGCCCTGCTGCCCTACCGCACCGACGAACTGGTGCTGATCGCCCCCGCCGGCCATCCGCTGGCGCGGCGGCGCTCGGTGCGGCTGGCCGATGCGTTGCCGTTCGACTTCGTGGGCGTGCACCCGGGCAGCGCCATCAACAACCAGCTCACCCGCGCGGCGGCCGAAGCGGGCCTGCCGCTCAAGCTGCGCATCCAGGTGACCAGCTACGACGCGCTGTGCCTCATGGTGTCCGCGGGCCTGGGCGTGGGCGTGCTGCCCCGCGGCAGCGCCCAGCTGTACCGCGCCACCCTGGCCCTGCGGCCCATCACCCTGGCCGAGCCGTGGGCGCACCGGCAGCTGTCGCTGTGCGTGCGGTCCGGGGAGCCGCTGTCGCGCGTGGCGCAGTTGCTGGTGGAGCATCTGCGGGCACCGGCCGGGGGTGGCGCATGAGCCCTGCGCACCCCGTGGCCTCCCCCCTGCGCTGGGACCTGTTCTGCCAGGTCATCGACAACTACGGCGACATCGGCGTGTGCTGGCGCCTCGCCACCGACCTGGCCGGGCGGGGCCACGCCGTCCGCCTGTGGACGGACGACGCCACCGCGCTGGGCTGGATGGCCCCTGCCGGCGCACCGGGCGTGCAGGTCCTGCCCTGGCCTGCGCAGGCCCCGCCCGACGGCGCGGGCGATGTGGTCATCGAGGCGTTCGGCTGCGAAATTGCTCCTGATTTCATAGCATCAATGACAAATTCCACTAGGGCATCGGGCCAAAAACGCCTTTGGATCAACCTGGAGTACCTCAGCGCCGAAAGCTATGTGGAGCGCAGCCACCGCCTGCCCTCCCTGCTGATGTCGGGCCCCGGCGCGGGCTGCACGCGCTGGTTCTTCTACCCCGGGTTCACCCGCCGCACGGGCGGGCTGTTGCGCGAACCGGGGTTGATGGACCGCCAGGCCGCCTTCGACCGCGCCGGCTGGCGTGCCCGCCATGGCGTGGCGACCGGGGCCTTCGCCGTTTCGCTGTTTTGCTACGAGCCACCCGCCTTGCCTTCGCTGCTCGACCGGTTGCGGCAGCATGCCGGCGCCCATTTGCTCGTCACCCCCGGCCGCGCAACGGCAGCCGTCCAGGCGCTGGACAATCAGGACCGAAATGGCCTCCAGCGCAATCAAGACGCCGGCAGTCTGCTATCGATTTCATACCTCGCTCCCTGCCCCCAGCCGGCGTTCGACGAGATGCTGTGGGCCTGCGATTTCAACTGCGTGCGCGGCGAGGACTCGCTGGTGCGCGCCCTGTGGGCCGGCCAGCCCTTCGTGTGGCACATCTATCCCCAGGACGACCAGGCCCACCATGCCAAGCTGCACGCGTTCCTCGACTGGCTCCAGGCGCCGCCTTCGCTGCGGCGTTTCCACGCGCTGTGGAACGGACTCGAACAGGACGGTCCCCTGCCCGCCCTGGACGCCGCCACGCTGCAGGAATGGCGCGCGACCGTGCAGGCGGCGCGCGCACGGCTGCTCGCGCAGGACGATCTGTTGACCCAACTGCTGGGGTTCGTGGCCGAAAAAAGCTAAAATCCACGGTTTTGCGCCAACCCAAGGCGGCACTTTCTGACGAAGTGACCGGCCGGCGCATCCCGCCGCGGAACATGCGCTGGCGCTCGGACCTTGCGCTGCACCCCTCAGGCAGCGCCCGCAGCGCCCCGGCGCGTAGAGCGGCTTCAACCCCAGCCCAGCAATCTGCTATGAAAATCGCTCAAGAAATCCGCGCCGGCAATGTGATCATGCACGGCAAGGACCCGATGGTCGTCCTGAAGACCGAATACGCACGCGGCGGCCGCGGCGCCGCCACGGTCCGCATGAAGCTCAAGAGCCTGATCGGCAACTTCGGCACCGAAAACGTGTTCAAGGCCGACGACAAGATCGACAACGTCATCCTGGACAAGAAGGAGTGCACCTATTCCTACTTTGCCGACCCGATGTATGTCTGCATGGACACCGAATTCAACCAGTACGAAGTCGAAGCCGAGAACATGGGCGACGCACTGAACTACCTGGAAGACGGCATGACCGTCGAAGTGGTGTTCTACGACGGCAAGGCCATCTCGGTCGAACTGCCCACCAGCGTGGAACGCGAAGTCACCTGGACGGAACCCGCCGTCAAGGGCGACACGTCCGGCAAGGTGCTCAAGCCCGCCAAGATCGCCACCGGCTTCGAAGTGCCCGTGCCCCTGTTCGTGAGCCAGGGCGACAAGATCGAAATCGACACCCGCACGGGCGAGTACCGCAAGCGCGTCTGATCGATCCGGATCAAGTTTCGATCCCCAAAGGGCACCCGCTTCGGCCGGTGCCCTTTTTCATTTCCGCTGGGCCAGTCCATGTCATGTGTGCTCGATCAGCATGACCGCCGTCGTCTGAGGCTCCAGCGCTTCGAACACATGCGTTTCATCCGCCGAGTAGCTGGCATAGTCCCCCGGGCCAAGTTCCACCAGATGGCCGACCGGCCCCAGCCTGGCGCGTCCGCTGCACAGGACGACGTGCTCCACCGTGCCCGGCAAGTGGCGCTCGGAAGTTCTGGGTGAGCCGGGCTGGACCGACAGGCGGTAGAGATCGCGCTGCACTCCGGCAGGGCACACCGCCAGCAAGGTCGCCGCGTAGTTCGCCTGCTCCGAAGCCAGCGCCACCCCCTCATGGGCCCGGATGACCTGCACATGGGTTCTGGGCTGGGCGATCAATTGCGTCACCTGCACATCCAGCGCCGTGGCGAGCGCCCAGAGCGTTTCCAGGCTCGGATTGCCGACGCCCGCCTCCAGCTGGGAGAGCGTCGATTTGGCGATGGCCGCCCGTTTGGCGAGTTCCGACACGGACAGGCCGAGGCGCTCGCGCTCGCGGCGCACCGCCGCGGCCAACAGGCGGATGGGTGAAGGACTGGTGGTCAAGGGATGGTCATCCTATCTCATCAAAAAGAACAATCGTTCGACTTGACGAACGAATGAAGCAAGTTCATCATACCGCTCGTTCGTTCTTTTTAAAGAACGAACCGCTTCCTTCCGATCCCTTGCCCAGGCGACTGGGCAATCCACACAGGCAACGATCCATGCATCCGAAAACGGCAGGGACGCTGGAGATGACCACCGCCATGGTCATCGCCGGCACGGTGGGCTGGCTGGTGCTGCAGACCGGAATGCCTGCCGGCGCAGTGGTTTTCTGGCGCTGCGCGTTCGGTGCCGTGGCACTGCTGATGCTCTGTCTCCGTCCGGGCCAGCCGGAGCGATGGAACATCGGCCGCAGGCAAGCCGGCATGGCCGCACTCGGCGGCATCGCCCTGGCGGCCAGCTGGGGCCTGCTCTTTGCCGCCTACTCGCACGCATCCATCGCGATTGCCACGGTGACCTACCACACCCAGCCCTTCATGCTCGTGGCGCTGGGGGCGCTGTTCTTCGGAGAAAAGCTGACCGCGTCGCAGGCAGGATGGCTGGGCATCGCGTTCGGCGGTCTCGTGCTCATCGTCGTGGGCGGTGGACAGTGGGGCGCGCTGCCCTCCGGCTACCTGGAAGGCGTCGGACTGGCACTGGCCGCCGCGTTCTTCTACGCCATGGCGGCCGCGATCACCAAAAGGCTGAGCGGCGTGCCGCCCCGGCTGATCGTCCTGATCCAACTGATCGTCGGCACCCTGCTTTTGCTGCCGTTCGCCCAGGCCCCGACGGGCGGATCGACGCTACCCACCTGGGGTTTGCTGTTGGCGATCGGATTCATTCACACGGGCCTGATGTCCACGCTCCTGTACAGCGCCATACAGAAGTTATCGACGTCGATGGTGGGCGTTCTGTCTTTCATCTATCCCATCGTGGCCATCGGGGTGGACGCGTGGGCCTTCGGCCATCGGCTGAGCCCGATGCAGGTCAGTGGGGCCGTCGCCATCCTCATGGCCGTGGCAGGGATGAACTTTGGATGGCGCATGGCCGCACGCCACCCAGCGCCGCGATAGCCACGCGCACGAAGCGTGCGCTGCCGCGCTTCAGCCCATTTCAGGACGATTCACGCAATCTTCAGAGCGCTGCAAGGGGAGTCTTTCCAGAATGGAGCCACCGGAAGGCCGACAGGCGCGCACCCCTTGCCAGCATCCAGGCCCGCCATGGCACAGGGGCTTCGGGTGGGCAATTGCCAGGCCTTCCGGCAATGATTTCCTTACATAACACCAGGGAGCCCGCATGCATTCGATCCGCTTTTTTTCCTCCACCACCCCCTTCGCGCTGTCCGCCATGGCCGCGCTGCTCATGGCCCCGGGCCTCAGCCGCACCGCCCACGCCGTGGAATGCCGCGCCATCGCGACCGTGCAGCACAGCGCCGTCTCGGCCAACAACAACGCCGATGGCGGCCACCTCAACCAGCACGTCTTCGGCGCGACACCGCCCCAGGGCTCCAGCCAGCAGGACAAGACGCTGTTCTCCAGCGTGGGAGACTACAGCGCCTTCTGGAACAGCTACCAGGACCCGAAGAAATACAAAGGAAATGCCGTCAAGTGCTCCGGCACGCATGCACGACAGAAGGTGACGGTCTACAGCGTGCTGAAGCAAGACCTGATCGGCGGCTTCAACTGCACCGCGGCCAACGCCAACGGCGAATGCACCACCAAGACCAAATCGCAGTTCTCCAACGTTCAGCTCGACTTCGAAAGGGTCGGCAGCAAATGGATCCTCCTGACGGCCTATCCGACCAACTGAGCCGACCAATCAAGCAGGGGGCCGCAGCGGCAGCTTCTGGCGGAAACGGCCTCTCTCAGCCGAACACCGCCGTCACCAGCCAGAGGTTCGCCAGCGAGATCACGGCGAACAGCCCCCAGGCCGCCAGCCGGAGGATCCGTCCGGTGGCAAAGCGGCCCATCACCTCGGGGCTGCTGCTGAACCGGATCAGCGGCCACATCGCGAAGGGCAGCTGAAAGCTCAGCACCACCTGGCTGAGCACCAGCATCTTGCCCACACCCGCATCGCCTAGCCACCACACGCCCACGAAAGCCGGCACCAGCGCCAGGCCCCGCGTGATGAGGCGCCGCTGCCAGCAGGGAATCTTGAGGTCCAGGAATCCTTCCATGACGATCTGCCCGGCGATGGTGCCCGTGAAGGTCGAACTCTGGCCCGAGGCCAGCAGCGCGATGCCGAAGAGCGCGGCGGCGAGGGCGCTGCCCACCAGGGGTTCGATGAGGTGGTAGGCGTCGGCGATGTCGGCCACGTCGCGGTGGCCGCTGTGGTGGAAGGCACTGGCGGCCAGCACCATGATGGCCGCGTTCACCAGCAGCGCGAGCGACAGCGACACCACGGCATCCCAGGTGCAGAAACGAATGGCCTCGCGCCGCGCCGTATCGGTGTCGGCCACCAGCCGGGTCTGCACGATGGACGAGTGCAGGTACAGGTTGTGCGGCATGACCGTGGCGCCCACGATGCCGATGGCCAGGTACAGCGCCCCGGGCTGCTGCAGCCGCTCCAGGCTGGGCACGAAGCCGATCGCCACCTGCGACCAGATCGGCTGCGAGAACGCCAGCTCCACTGCAAAGCACGCAGCGATGGTGGCCACCAGCGCCAGCACGATGGCCTCCACCCGCCGGAACCCCGCGCCCTGCAAGCCCAGCACCAGCACAGTGTCGAAGGCGGTGATGGCGATACCCACCGGAATCGACACGCCGAACAGCAGGTGCAGCGCCAGCGCGCTGCCCAGCACCTCGGCCAAATCGCAGGCCACGATGGCCAGTTCCGCTCCCAGCCAGAGGCACCGGTTCACGGCGGGGGAATAGCGCTCGCGGCACAGCTGGGCCAGGTCCCGGCGCGCCACCAGCCCCAGGCGCACGCACAGGGTCTGCAGCAGCATGGCGGCGAGGCTCGCCAGCAGCACGACGAAGAGCAGCCCGTAGCCGAAGCGCGAGCCGGCCTCGATGTCCGTCGCCCAATTGCCGGGGTCCATGTAGCCCACCGAGACCAGCAGGCCCGGCCCTGCGTAGCGCAGCAGCTTTTTGGAAAACGGGAGGCCAGGGTCCACCTGGACGCTGCCCTTGACTTCGGATGGGCAGAAAGGCGCGGTGGCGGTGCGCGGCAAGGGGAACATGGGCATGGGAGCTCGATGATACGTAGCCCGGCCCTGCAATAGGCCCGCGACGGCATGGCGCCGCGCCTATTGCGCAGATAGACGGCGTGGGGTTGCCATGGCGGCGCGCTCGGGCTATGCGGCGAGTGATCAATCGCCGCCATGGCATGGCGCGATGGGCGGTACCTGCCGTCAGGCCCGTGCCCGCCGCGGCGACCGCCCACACGGGTCCCGCGCCACCTCGGGTCAGATCGGCAGTGCGACCAGATCGTGTCCCTGCGTGCCGACGATGCGGGCCCGGGTGAACTCGCCCACCTTCATCGTCTTGCTGATCTTCTCGGGCGGCAGCAGGTGCACCACGCCGTCGATCTCGGGCGCATCGGCATAGGTGCGGCCGGTGCCGCCCTTTCTGCCCAGCGCGGGGGCGGAATCGACCAGCACCTGCATGGTGGCGCCCACGCGGCTGCGCAGCTTGGCGGCGGACACTTCCTCGGCCACGGCCATGAAGCGCGCGCGGCGCTCTTCGCGCAACTCGAGGGGCAGCATGCCGGGCAGTTCATTGGCCACAGCGCCGTTCACGTCGCTGTAAGCAAAGCAGCCTGCGCGGTCGATCTGCGCCTCGCGCACGAAGTCCAGGAGGTGCTGGAACTCTTCTTCGGTCTCGCCCGGAAAGCCGGCGATGAAGGTGCTGCGGATGACGATTTCGGGACAGGTCTCGCGCCAGCGCTGGATGCGCTCCAGATTGCGCTCGCCGCTGGCGGGGCGCTTCATGCGCTTGAGCACGTCCGGGTGGCTGTGCTGGAACGGCACGTCCAGGTACGGCAGCACCTTGCCCGTGGCCATGAGGGGGATGACCTCATCGACGCTCGGGTAGGGGTACACGTAGTGCAGGCGCACCCAGGCGCCGTAGGGCTCGGCGATCTCGCCCAGGGTCTGCACCAGCTCCAGCATGCGGGTCTTGACGGGCTTGCCGTCCCAGAAACCCGTGCGGTACTTCACATCGACGCCAAACGCCGAGGTGTCCTGGCTGATGACCAGCAGTTCCTTCACGCCGCCTTCGAACAAAGCCTTGGCCTCGCTCAGCACATCGCCGATGGGACGCGAGACGAGGTCGCCGCGCATGGAGGGGATGATGCAGAAGGTGCAGCGGTGGTTGCAGCCTTCGCTGATCTTGAGGTATGCGTAGTGCTTGGGCGTGAGCTTGATGCCCGCCACGCCGAAGCTGCCCGGCACCAGGTCGATGAACGGGTCGTGCGGCTTGGGCAGGTTGAGGTGGACGGCATCCATCACCTCCTGCGTGGCATGGGGGCCGGTGACGGCCAGCACGCTGGGGTGCATTTGCCGCACCAGGTTCCCGCCACCGTCACCGGACCGTGCACCCAGGCAGCCGGTGACGATGACCTTGCCGTTCTCGGCCAGCGCCTCGCCGATGGTGTCCAGGCTTTCCTTGACCGCATCGTCGATGAAGCCGCAGGTGTTGACGATGACGAGATCGGCACCTTCGAAAGTCTTGGAGGTCTGGTAGCCCTCGGCACTGAGCTGCGTGAGGATCAGTTCGGAGTCGGTCAGGGCTTTGGGGCAGCCGAGACTGACGAAGCCTACCTTGGGGACCTTCATCGTCTCTGGCGTCGCGATTTCATCGTAAGTATCTGATTTCATTTGGGTTTCGCAGGACGGCCCGGCGGGCAAGATAACCGGACATTGTAAATGAGGCCAGAAATTGCCCTCAGCCGCGCTGCATCTCCACCCTTGAAATCATGGGTCGACTCGGCCATCTGCGCACCGGGCATGCGATTCTCCAAAGCCCCCGCTTCCCACCCCGGGCGCCGTGATCACGCGCTGGCGCCACGCTTCACGGCAGGGGGCAGGGAGTTTGTTGAGTGGCATGCCGGTGTGGCCGGGCTCAAAGGGCCTGAGGGAGGTAGACCGGACGCGGCGCTGTCAGACCCTGCCTCACCTGCTGCGTGAGCACGTCGGCCAGTACCTCATCGGCGCCGGCCTCCAGTCCGTCGAGTGCACGCTGCACGATTTCCTCGGCGCTGCTTTTCGGGACCTCGAAGCCCCGCGTGAGGTCAGTGTCCACATACGCCATGTGCAGGCCCAGCACCTGGGTCTTCTGCCCGGCCAGCTCATGGCGCAGTGCGTTGGTCAACGACCACGCCGCCGACTTGCTGGCCGAATAAGCGGCCAGCTCGCCACCATTGACCCACGATGCCACCGACAGAACGTTGAGCAGTGCGCCACCGCCATTCGCCTGGAGCACGGGCGCAAACGCCTTGCTCACGTTCAGCACACCAAAAAAAGTTCGTTTCAAAAAATGCGGCGTGCCACCGCGTCGCTGTCCTGGTCCAGAAAGCCGCCCGGCTGGGCGATGCCCGCGTTGTTGATCACCAGGTTCACGTCGGCGGCCTGCTGTGCCGCAGCAGCGATCTCTTCGGGCTTGGTGACGTCGAGCCGCAGGGCGTGCACGCCGGGCAAGGTGACGGTGGCGGCGTCGCGCGCTGCGGCGTAAACCTTGCGAGCACCGCGCGCAAGCAGTTCGCGCGCGAAGGCCAGGCCGATGCCGCGGTTGGCGCCCGTGACGAGGACGACGGAGTTTTCAAGGTGCATGGGGAGCTCCAAAGGGTTGGACTGGTATTTCAAATGACGATCGTCATATTACGGACGTGCGATGTCGTTCCAATGGAACGGCTCATCGGACCTTGATGACCACCTTGCCCTTGGCTCGGCCGCTTTCGACGTAGGCCAGGGCATCGTTGGTGGATTCGAAGGGGAAGACCTGGTCGATCACGGGGCGGATGGCGCCCGACTCGATCAGCGGCGTGATCTGCCGCAACTGGCTTCCGCTGGCCTTCATGAAAAGGAATGCGTAGGCGACATCGAGGCGCCGGGCCTGCCTGCGGGCGCCAAAGCTGAGGGCGCCCATCACCTGCTTCACCCACCATGGGGCATGGATGTCTTCGGCGAACCGGGGGTCCGGTGGCCCTGAGATGGAAACGAGGGTTCCGCCCGGCTTGAGCACGCCCAGGGACTTCGCCAGGGCCTTGCCGTCCTGGCTGTTCAGCACCACGTCGTAGCCGCTCAGGTGGTCTTCAAAGGCCTCTTTCTTGTAGTCGATGACCACATCTGCACCCAGGCGCTTCACCAGAGCGACGTTGCCGGTGCTGGTGGTGGTGGCAACCGTCGCGCCCAGGTGCTTGGCCAGCTGGATGGCAAACGTGCCCACGCCCCCGGAGCCTGCCTGGATGAAAACCTTCTGCCCCTTCTTGAGCTTTGCCTTTTCGACCAGCGCCTGCCAAGCCGTCAAACCCACCAGGGGGATGGACGCAGCCTCCACCATGGTGAGGTTCCTGGGCTTCATCGCCACCGAGTCTTCCTTCACGGCCACGAATTCGGCGAACGTGCCGATGCGCAAGTCATCGGGCCTTGCGTACACCTCGTCGCCCGCCTTGAACTGGCGGACACGCGGTCCGACACGCACCACCACGCCGGCCACATCGTGCCCCAGGACGAACGGTGCGCGATACGGCAGGATGAGTTTGAACTCGCCATTTCGGATCTTGGCATCCAGCAGGTTCACCGCGGCCGCGTGAACCTGGATCAGCACCTCGTCGTCACGCAAGTCCGGCTCAGGCACGTCGGCGGCGCGCAAGCGCTCTTTTTTCCCATAGCGGTCCAGGATGAAAGCTTTCATGGGGTTCCCTTTTTGCAAGCAGAGCAGGCGACGAACCTGGCAGCATTGGCTGTCAGGCATTTTGAAATGATGGTCATCATATTTATGAGTAAAAAAAGCCCAGTGATCTCACGCACCGGACGGGGCCAGACTCTTCAACGCGGCGCTGCATAGCGACTCCGACAGCGCCGAGTCATCGACGGCACGGGCCAGCACCAACGTGCCCACCATGTGGCCACGGTCACCAACGCGCGCTCGTGGGCGCCAGGCTGTCCCCAATCGGGCGACTGACGGGCCACCAGATCAATCATCTCCTTGATGCGGAGCGTGGCCGCGCGACGCACTTCGGGCGATTGGCGCGGCATCTCGGAGCCCAGGGCGGAAACCGGGCAGCCTGTCTCGATAGCCGCCAGATGCTCTTTGGACAGATAGACCTGCATCAGCGCTTGCAAGGACTGCTCTGGCGGCACGGCTGCGACGATGCGCGCAGCGGCGGCGTTGGCTTCGGCTCCGGCACGGTCTGCCGCTTCGGCCAGCATGGCTTCGCGAGACTCGAAATGGGCATAGAACGCACCGTGCGTCAAACCCGCTTCTTTCATGATGTCGGCCACGCCGGTGCCGTCATAGCCGCTGCGCCGGATGGCGCGCGCAGCGGCCTGCACGATGCGCTCGTGCGAAGCCTCTTTGGCAGCAGTTCGGCCATTGGTCTTTACTTTTCGCATGACGGCCATCATACATTTGTTTGCCCATTGCGCACTGGCAGGTGAAAAAGCGGCCGGATGCACACGGTCAGCACCCCGGGCCGACAGGAGCGGAAGTTTCCCGCTGTGCATAGAACTGAAGCAGGACTTCCACGGGATGCCGCAGACGCCGGTCGTCCATCCGCTTGGCCTGGCTGCGGCAGGAATATCCGGTGGCCAGGAACTCCGTCTGTCGCGCCGGCTCGGCGTTCAATATCGGACCCCACGATTGGGAGTAGATGAGGCGCGAGGTCTGCACATTCAGGCTTTCGTGTCCGTAGGTTCCCGACATGCCGCAGCAACCACTGGCCCGCGGAGTGAGCTTCAAACCGGCACGGGCGAACACCTGGGGCCACAGCGCTGCGGCGGCGGGGGCGGTCGTTTTTTCGGTGCAATGGTTCAGCAGCTGAAAGTCCCCCGAAAGAGATTCCGACGCCCGCGCGGGCAGCGCCTCCAGCAGCCATTCCTGCGCAAGCAGAACGCACGGCGGCTTTTGCAAAGACGGCAGCTTCGCGTATTCCTGGCGGTACACGAGCGTCATGGCAGGATCGAGACCGACCAGCGGCACGCCACACGATGCCAGAGCGCCAAGCATCTCCGCGTTTTTGAACGCCGTTCGATCGAAGGCCTGCAGAAAGCCCAGCACATGAAGCGGCTTGCCGTTGGGCATGAAAGGGGCCAGCCAGACCGTGTACCCCAGCCGGGACGCCAACTCGATGAACGCGGAAAACACGGGTGTCTCGAAATAGCGCGTGAAAGCGTCCTGCACCAGGATCACGGACCGGGCGCGTTGCGCGTCCGTCAGCGCGGCCAGCAACGATGGCGTTGCACAGCGCACGCCCCAGCGGCTCAACGTGGTCTGGAAGTCGAAGCGGCTGAGCAACGGGCTGTCCACCATGCCCGCATGGCGCTCGAGCATCCGGCGCACCAGCGTGTTGGACATGGCACCGTTGTAGAGCCGTGGAAGGCGTGCCAGATACGGAACGCTGAATTCGAGCGAGCCGATGAGGTAGTCCTTCAACGGCCTTCCATACCGCGTGTGATAAAGCGCCAGAAAGCGCGACCGAAAGTCAGGAACGTTGACCTTGACAGGGCACTGCCCCGCGCACGACTTGCACGCCAGGCAACCGGACATCGCCTCATACACCTCATGGGAAAAGTCGCGGGAGCGACCCGTTCCGTTGGTTGCGCGTTCGCGGCGGTTGCGCCAGCGCCTGGCCAATCCGGCCAGGAACGAGGGTTGCCGCGCAGCCACCGCCAGAACATCCACCCCCGCATGGCCCTGCAGGCGCAGCCACTCGCGCAGCAGCGAGGCACGTCCTTTCGGAGAGTGCCTGCGTTCGCGCGTGGCCTTCCATGACGGGCACATCGCGTCGTCCGGATCGAAGTTGTAGCAAGCGCCATTGCCGTTGCAATGGACGGCGCTGTCAAAGCTCTGCCACACCCGCTCATCGATCTGGCGATCGGCGTCGGCACGCAATGGCACCTCATCAATGCGCAGCAACCGGGCACTCTGGCCTGCGGGCGTGGCAATCTTTCCCGGGTTGAGCTGGTTGTGCGGATCGAATGCTGCCTTGAGCGCCTGCAGTGCCGCATACAGGGGACCGAAATACTTCGGCGCGTATTCGGAACGGACTCCCTTGCCGTGCTCGCCCCAGAGCACGCCACCGTATTTCAGGGTCAGCCCAGCGACCTCGTCGGAAATGGTTCGGATCAGCGCCGCATGGGCGGGGTTCTTCAGGTCCAGGGCGGGCCGGACGTGCAGCACACCCGCATCCACGTGGCCGAACATGCCATAGTTCAGCCCATGGCGGTCCAGCAATGCCCTGAACTCTTCGATGTAGTCGGCGAGCTTCTCTGGCGGCACGGCCGTGTCTTCGACGAAAGGCTGGGGCCGGGCCTCACCCTGCACGTTGCCCAGCAAGCCGACGGCGCGCTTGCGCATGGCATAGACCTTGTCGACGGCCGTGCGGCCCGATGCAATGGTGTGACCGATGCGGCTCACCGTGGGGTTGCGGGCGAGGTGCCCGATGAAGGCCGCCACGCGAGCGCGCACCTCGTCCGCCGAGTCCCCGCAGAATTCGACCAGGTTGATGCCACGCGTCGGTGCCGGGTCGGCCTGGGCAGGGAAGTATTGCGCCACGTCCTGCCAGACGATGTCCTCCATCGCCAGCATCAAGACCCGCGAATCGACCGTCTCGATCGACAACGGGCGATGCTCCATCAACACCCGCGCATCGCGCAGCGCGTCCATGAAACTGGCATAACGCACATTGACCAGCATGGAATGGCGGGGGATGGGCAGCAGGCCGATTTCCGCCTCGACGACGAAGCCCAGCGAGCCTTCCGCCCCACACAAGACGCTGTTGAGGTTGAAGCGACCGCCGGGCTCTTTCAGGTGCGCCAGGTCATAGCCGGTCAGGCAGCGATTGAGCTTGGGAAAGCGCGCCTCGATCAGCTCGGCATGCTCCGTGGCGATCTGGTGCGCGCAGCGCCAGACATCGCCCACCAGGCCGCTTTCCTTCAATCGCAACGGCAGTTCCTCGGCATCCACCGAGCGACTGGCAAACCGCACGCCCCCCAGCAGGACCATGTCCAGCACCTGCACGTGGTCGCGGGTCTTGCCGTAGGTGCAACTGCCCTGGCCGCTGGCGTCGGTGTTGATCATGCCGCCGATCGTGGCGCGGTTGGACGTGGACAGCTCAGGGGCAAAGAACAGCCCGTGCGCCTTCAGCGCCGCATTCAACTGGTCCTTGACGACGCCGGCCTGCACCCGTGCCACCCGGCGCACGGGATCGATCCACAGGATCTGGTTGAGATGCCGGGAGAGATCCACGGCGATGCCCCCGGTGAGGGATTGCCCGTTGGTGCCCGTGCCCCCGCCCCGCGGAGAAACCACCACCCGCCGGTGTTCCGGCCTGGCGAGCAGCTTCGCGAGTGTTTCGACGTCCGCGGCATCCCGTGGGAAGACCACGGCCTGGGGCAGCCGCTGATAGATCGAGTTGTCTGTGGCCAGAACGGTGCGGTCCGCGTATTGCGATGTGATTTCGCCCCGGAAACCCTCGGTGGCCAATGCCTGAAGAAAACGCGGGTAGTCGCCGTCCAGCGGCGCCGGGGCGGGAATGATTGCAATCAATTTCAGGTCCTGCAATGACGAAAAGAATCGCCCTGCCCCGCGTGGCCCGTCAAGCGTTGAACGCGGCGCTTCGAGAGGGCGAGAGGGCGCGGGAGCGGTGGCCTCGACAGGCTGGGTACGAACGGGCCTCACGCCAAAGCCCACCTTACGGCTCAGTCGGCTTTGAGCCGTCCCTGCTTGACCATTCGCGTGGCCAAAGCGACTTCGCCACTCACCAGCCGTTGCAGCGCAGCCCCACCCTCCCCCACCGGCTCGCTGCCCAGATCCCGGATCACGTTGGTGAACTCCGGCTGGGCCACCGATTTGGTCATCCATTCATGCAGGCTGGCAACGCTGGCGGAAGGCGTCGCCTTGGGCGCGAAGACCCCGACGAAGGTGGTCGCATCGAACCCCGGCAAGCCCAGCTGGGCCTGCGTCGGCACGCTCGCGAGCAGCCCGCCCGCCTGCGGTCCCAGCACCATCACCGCGCGGAGCGCGCCACCCTTGATGTGCGGGGTGGAACTGGTGATCTGGTCGATCACCGCGTCGATCTGGCCGCCCATCAGGTCCACCAGCGCCGGCCCCGATCCTTTGTAGGGCACCGCATTGACCTGGGCCTGGGCGGAATCCTCGAACTGGAGCAACGCCAGGTGGTTGGGAGAGCCCGGCCCCGCATGGCCGACCGTCACGCCCTGGCTCGTGGACTTCACCGCCTTGATGAAATCGGCCGCGGTCTTGAACCGTGGGTCGTTGGCACGCACGACCACGACGACCGGTGTGCGGCTGAGCACCGCCACCGGCACCAGGCTGTCGGCCTTGTAAGGCGTTTTGATGATCTCCGGAAGGGTGCCCAGTTGCCCCGGCGTTGCCACCAGCAAGGTGTGCCCATCGGCCTCGGCCCGCGCCACCGTGCTCGTGCCGACGGCACCCCCGCCGCCCGCGCGGTTGTCCACGATCACGGACTGCCCGACCCACTTGGTCAACGGCACGCCCAGCGAGCGCGCGACGATGTCCACATTCCCGCCGGGCGCGAAGGGCACCACCAGCGTGATCGGTTTCCAGGGAAAGCGGTTCTGGGCCCCGGACGGGACAGCCATGGAACATGCCGCGAGCGATGCGGCGCCTTGCAAGAAGCCTCTGCGGCTGGATGGTGGATTGAACATGCCATGTCTCCTTTTAGAAAAATCAGTCTTCCCAATAAAGCCGGGTCGGGTTGTCGACCAGCGCCTTGCGCCTGATTTCCTCGGGAAACCAGTGGGTGATGAGGCCTGCCAGTTCCGCGCTGGCGATGGACGTGGCGTCGATGCCAGGGTGCGGCCAGTCCGATCCCCAGACGATGCGGTGGGGATTGGCCTGCACCAGGCTGTGCGCCAGTGGCAGCACGGCAGGGTCCACGCCGGACGCCGCCGCAGAGATCCGGTAGGCGCCCGAGAACTTGACCCAGGCGCACCCTTCCCGCATCAGGCTCCGCAGGCTCCGGATGCCCCGGCTGTCGATGTCGCTGCAGTCCGAGGGATGGCCGAAGTGGTCCACCACCACGGTCATGCCGCTCTCGGCGAGGCCCTGGACGAGGCGGATGTCTTCATCGATGTCGACGAGCAACTGGATGTGCCAGCCCAGCCCTTTCACCCGATCGGCAATCGACTGCACGCTGGCGATGGAAACCCCCCCGCTGAACAGCGCATTGCATCTCGCGCCCCGAACGCCCAGCCGGTGAAGTTCCTCCATCTCGGTGTCCGGCGTGTCTTCGAAGATCACCGCCACGCCGCGCATGCTGCCCGCGGCGGCGTCGCCCAATGTCCGCTTCAAGAGCGAGTGGTCGCGCCCGTACACGCTGGGCTGCACCAGAACGCACCGGTCCATTCCCAAAGGGCGGTAGGCAGACCAGTACTGCTCGATCGTGGCGGATGGCGGGGTGTAGGCACGCTCGGCGATGAATGGAAATTCGCCGGGGGATCCGAAGACGTGCAGGTGCGTGTCGCACGCCCCTTGCGGAAAGACTCTTTCTGTTGCACCGGGCAGCGCCTGATGGGCTGCGCCGTGGCGGTTTGTGATGGGCATGGATTCCAGACGGTCGGGTTGAACTGCTGACCGGATTGTTTTTGCCGCAGTGGTGGTTAGTCAAATTCATTACCATCATCATCAAGATGAACCAGATTCAACCCACTACCCATCAGGACCGCGCGGTCGTCAACCTGCGCAAGATCGATCTCAACCTGCTGGTGATGTTCGAGGCGCTGGTGGAGGAGCGCAGCGTGGCCAAGGCAGCGGCCCGGATCAATCTGACCTCTTCCGCCGTCAGCCACGCACTGCGGCGCCTGCGCGAGCAGTTCAATGACCCGTTGATGCTGCGCACGGCAGAGGGCATGGTTCCCACCCCGGAGGCCGTTCGCCTGGCGACGCGTTTCCGCAAGGCTTTCAGCGAAATCGAGAACGCCATCGGCGTGGCCGGCTCGTTTGATCCCGCAACGGCGCGCAGAACGTTTCTTCTGCGCGTGTCCGACTACGTGGGGGTCCTCTTGCTACCGCGCCTGTGCACCGAGCTGCGTTCCGTGGCGCCCGGCATCAGCCTGTCGGTGCAGTCATTCGAGATGCGCCAGCCTTCGGACCGCGTCGAGTACGAAGGGGTGGAAATCAGGCTCTCGGTGTCGCGGGGGCACTCCGTTCTCTCGGCCTCGCGGCGCATCCTGGATGACCGCTGGATGGTGCTCATGAGAAAGGACCACCCTGCCGCCTCCACCCCGCTCACGCTGGAAAAGTACCTCGAACTGGGGCACCTCAAGGTGTCGGGGGTGGGCAGCAACATCCTGGACGAACTGCTGGCCGAACGCGGCCTGGCACGCCGGGTCATGGTGCAGGTGCCTACGTGGCAGGGCATGGTGCCGGTGATCGAATCCACCGATCTGATCGCAGCGATGCCGGCGCACTGGATGGACAGCGTGCTTTCCGGATCGAACTGCGTTGCCTTCCCCATGCCGTTGCCGGAACTGGCGCTGTCCATCGACGCCGTCTGGCATCCCCGCAACGACCACGATCCGGGGCACAAGTGGTTCAGGGAACTGATCCACCGGATCTTCCAGGACGCCCACCGCAAATCCCGCGTGCAGGACTGACGGCGCGCCGCGGCGCTCGGCAAAGCCCGTGCGTGGGTGAAGCGGCCGCACTGGCCCGGGGACGACTCCCGCTCCCAGGCCCTCGCCCGGGCTCTGGGGCCTGCCTTCAGCGCTTGATGCCGAAGGCGCCGAGCATCTGCTCGGTCTGCTTTTGCATCTGCTCCTGCATCTGCGTGAAGATGGCCTGCGACTGGTCCACGTAGCTGCCCATGATGCCCTTGAACATGGGCGACTGCAGGTTCATGAACTGCGACCACATTTCGGGCGTGATGCCCTTGGACTGCTCGGCCATCTTGGCCTGGATGTCGGTGAACACCTGCACGTTCTTTTCCAGGTAGGCGCCCATGAAGCCCTGCATGGCGTGGCCGTAGAAACGGATGATGTTGGCCAGCACGGCCTCGGTGAACATGGGCGCGCCGCCGGCTTCCTCTTCCAGAATGATCTGCAGCAGGATGCTGCGCGTGAGGTCTTCGCTGGTCTTGGCATCGCGCACCACGACCTGCTCGCCCGCCATCACGAGTTGCTTGACCTCGGCCAGGGTGATGTAGGTGGAGGTGGAGGTGTCGTACAGCCGGCGGTTGGGGTACTTCTTGATGATCCTCTGCTGTGCGGTCGAGGGGGTTGGGGGGGACGTGGTTTCTGGCACAGCGGGCTCCTGGGGTGCGGGGCACCCATGATTTTGATCGTTTGCAGTGCAACCGATTTTAGGGAGCGCAGCAGCGCGCCCTTTCGCAGGATTACCCTGATGCGGCTTTGCCGCCTTGATCCACGTCAATCCGAGGCGGCGCAGATCGCATAAGATTCGCCGCTGCACCGTTTGCACCCCATCCTTGGAGGCCCCGTGTCCCCCCTTCGCCCTGCTCTGTTAGCGGCCCTGCTCCTGACAGCACAGGCACACGCGCAAACCGACGAACAATGGCTCACGATCCAGGGCTTTCCGGAAGACAAGACGGGTGACTTGGTGCAGATCAACCCCACGCAGATTCCCTGGCAGAACCAGTTCACCATGGAAGTGCGCGTGTCGCGCAGCACCCAGCGCTCCAGCTACCGCAAGCACCCCTACCGCTCGTTCAAGGGCGTGGCCGTGATCGACTGCGGCACGCAAAAGGGGTGGTACCTGGCCCTGAACTACTACGCCGAGCCCGTGTGGCAGGGCCCCGTGACCGCGCGCGAGGAATTCAAGGAAGACGAGGCGCCGGTGTCCTTCGCCGGCATCCCCGGCGAGCCGGCGCGCAAGCTGATCACCGC
Source organism: Acidovorax sp. KPB24-03 (assembly GCF_057546605.1). Lineage (NCBI taxonomy): Bacteria > Pseudomonadati > Pseudomonadota > Betaproteobacteria > Burkholderiales > Comamonadaceae > Acidovorax > Acidovorax sp. KPB24-03. Next base: position 21,087 of record NZ_BAAJYR010000034.1, read on the forward strand.
CTCCTGCAAGAAGCGCTGAGCCGGCACGGCCAACCCCGCTCAGGCCAGCCCGAACGCCGTGCGCAGCGCCCGCGCCGCATCCGCATGCGCCTGGCGGGCTTCCGGGATCGCGCGGCCCATCTTGATGAACTCGTGCGTCACGCCTCGGTAGATCTCCAGATCGACCGCCACGCCGGCGGCGCGCAGCTTGTCGGCATACGCCACGCCTTCGTCCACCAGCGGATCGCATTCGGCCAGCCCGATCCAGGCCGGCGCCACGCCGTCAACGTCGGGCGCGTTCAGCGGGGCGAAGCGCCAGTCGTCGCGGTCCGCGGGCCCGCGCACGTAGTGGCCGAAGAACCAGGTGATCGCGGGCTCCTCCAGCACCAGGCCGTGGGCGAACGCAGCATGCGAGGGCGTGTCTTGGTGGGCTGTGCAGCCGGGGTAGAACAGCAACTGCAGCGCAAGCGGCAGGCCGGCATCGCGCGCCAGGATGGCATTGACGGCCGACAGCGTGCCGCCCGCGCTGTCGCCCCCGACGGCGATGCGCGCCGGGTCGGCGCCCAGTGCATGGGCCTGCGCCGCGAGCCAGGCCAGCGCATCCCACGCATCGTTGGAGGCCGTGGGAAACCGGTGCTCCGGCGCCAGCCGGTAGTCCAGCGACACCACCATGCAGCCCGCCAGGCGCGAAAGCTCCCGGCACAGCACGTCGTGCGTGGCCACGCTGCCGATGGTGAAACCGCCACCGTGCAGGTACAGCAGCACCGGCAGCGGCGCGCCGCGCGTGGGGGCGTACAGGCGGGCCGGCAAGGCATGGCCGTCACGGGCGGGGATGTGCAGGTCTTCCACGCGCTCGAGGGCGGCCTTGGGCACTTCGAGCACGCCGGCACCGGCTTCGTAGGCGGCGCGGGCCTCGGCGGGGGGCAGCGTGTGCAGGGCGGCCGGCGGCGCGCTCCATGCGGTCGATGACGCTGCGCATCTGCGGGGTGAGCCGGGCGGTAGATGGGGTGGAAGGTGTCACGGTCGCGGGCCACCCCGTGGGATGGCGGAAAAAGGGCCAAAAGGACAAGGGCCCGATCATCCCGCAACTCGGCCGTGGGCAGGCGGGGCCGGGTTATTCGCCCCGGCCGGCGTTCCCGCCCTCGCTCAACGGCAGCGCATCACCGGAACGTCACGCGCACTGGCGCCGCGCCCGGCAGCCCGTCGAACGTGGCGGTGACCTCCAGCCCCGGCCGCGGCGGCAGCAGCGCGGAGAACGACCCCAGGCTCACGAGATCGCCCGGCTGCAGGGTGATGTCCTCCTTGGCCAGCGCCTCGGCCAGCCAGACGACGGCGTTGAGCGGGTGGCCCAGGATGTCGCTGCCCCTGCCGCCGCCCAGCCGCGCGCCCTGGCCATCGGTGAGCGTCACCGCCATGTTCTGGAGCGCGTCCACCATCGCATAGCGCTCCGCGCGCAGGCGCGGCACGGCAATGGGGGCGCCAGCCACGCCCAGCCGCGCTCCCACGTTGATGGCTGCCACGCCGGCCCCGTTGAGCTGGGGCGGCGCCTGCACCAGCAGGTCGGGCAGCTCGATGAAAGGGATGACCTGGTCGATGTGCTCCAGCACCTCCATCGGCGTGCGCGCATGGTTGATGGCGGCGCTCTTGACGCGCACCAGCATGTCGGCCTCGAACAGCGGGCGGGCGCCGAACGCCGCATCCACCACGGCGCCGTCGCGCAGCACCATGCCTTCGTACAGCTTGCCCCACACCGGCTTGTCGGTGCCGAAGCGCTTTTGCACTGCGGGGTTGGTCAGCCCCGCCTTGTAGCCCACCACCCGGCCCAGGCGGTGCGCCAGCAAGGCATTGAACTTGGCGCGCGTGCAGGCGGCATCGGCATCGCTCAGGGGCGGCAGGTTGGCGGCGGGCGTCCTGCCCGAGTAGTGGGCGGCCAGTTCGGCCACCTGGACGTCGCTCAGGCATTCGGCCTGGGCGGTTGTCGCACAGGCGACCGCCAGCACGGCGGCGATGAGGGTTTGCTGCATGGCCATGGAAGGCTCCCGGTTGTAGATTGGCTGGCCGGCATGCTAACCACAACCGCGCCCTGGGCGCATCCTCGCAATCCACCATGGCCTTCATCTACTACGTCACCCAGATCCAGTTCGAATTCGGCGCCATCCAGCTCCTGAAACAGGAGTGCAACCGCGTGGGCATCACGCGCCCGCTCGTGGTGACCGACCCCGGCGTGAAAGCCGCCGGCGTGCTGCAGCACGCGCTGGATGCACTGGCCGGCGTGCCCGTGGCCGTGTTCGACCAGACGCCTTCCAACCCCACCGAAGCGGCCGTGCGCGCCGCCGTGCAGGTGTACCGCGACCACGGTTGCGACGGCCTCATCGCGGTGGGCGGCGGCTCGGCCATCGACTGCGCCAAGGGCATCGCCATCGCGGCCACGCACGAAGGGCCGCTCACGCACTACGCCACCATCGAGGGCGGCTCGCCGCGCATCACCGAGCGCGCCGTGCCGTTGATTGCCGTGCCCACCACCGCCGGCACCGGCAGCGAGGTGGCGCGCGGCGCGATCATCATCGTGGACGACCACCGCAAGCTGGGCTTCCACTCGTGGCACCTGGTGCCCAAGACGGCCATCTGCGACCCGGGCCTGACCCTGGGCCTGCCGCCCGCGCTGACGGCCGCCACCGGCATGGACGCGATCGCGCACTGCATGGAGACCTTCATGTCCTCGGCCTTCAACCCACCGGCCGACGGCATCGCGCTGGAAGGCCTCACGCGCGGCTGGGCGCACATCGAACGCGCCACGCGCGACGGCAGCGACCGCGAGGCCCGCCTGAACATGATGAGCGCGAGCATGCAGGGCGCGATGGCGTTCCAGAAAGGGCTGGGCTGCGTGCATTCGCTGAGCCACAGCCTGGGCGGCGTGAACCCGCGGCTGCACCACGGCACGCTGAACGCGGTGTTCCTGCCCGCCGTGGTGCGCTTCAACGCGCAGGACCCCGCCGTGCAGAAAGACCGGCGCCTGGAGCGCATGGCCCACGCCATGGGGCTGGCGTCCGCGGGCGACATCCCCGAGGCCATCCGCGACATGAGCGCGCGGCTGGGGCTGCCCACGGGCCTGGCCGCGATGGGCGTGACCGAGGCGCTGTTCGGCGACGTGATCGAAGGCGCCATGGCCGACCACTGCCACAAGACCAACCCGCGCGAGGCGAGCGTGGACGACTACCGGGCGATGCTCGCCGAATCGATGTGAGCGTTGCGGCCGCGGCGGCTGCCCTCAAAGCGGCAGGACCGCCGCCGGGTCCGGCCGGCGCAGCCATTCGGCGAACTCGTCGGCCAGCTGGCGGCTGGCCGACGTGGCCGCGCTCCAGGCGCTCACACGGGCGGCCAGGTCGCTGCCGTAGTGCAGAAAATCGTTGCGGTCGGGCAGCTTGGCGTTCGGCAGCGTGCGCACCCAGTCGGGGTGCGGCGACAGCACCACCATGCGGTCCAGCGCGTGCGTGGCGCGGTGGCGCCAGCGCAGGCCCTTGTCCAGCCAGCCGGGCACCACGCGCTGCTGGAAGTGCGGGTACAGCACCAGGGCGCCAGGGGGATCTGAACGTTTTTGGCCTCCAGCACAATCAACACTAGGGCATATCGCTA